>NZ_MNQO01000014.1:0-167027 GCF_001915465.1 Bacteroides sp. 44_46
ACGCCGATGGTACTGCGTAACAGTGGGAGAGTAGGTAGTCGCCGTTTTTTTTAGAGAAGCCCCCGTATCGATAGAAAGATACGGGGGCTTTATTGTTTTTGTCCCTTTGGGAACGGGGTTGCCGGAATGTATCCCATTGAGGGGACTTCTCTAGGGGGATTTTCATACGGCGGTTCTCCGGGGATAGCCTTTATTTCTTCTTTCCTTGTTATCTTATCGTTATCTTTACAGAACAAAATTGGTGAAAAACGATGTTTTTTAGGAAAATGGGTTACTTTTATTTCATTCTTCTTGTTTGATATCAAATGCTTTTTCGTAATTTTGGCGTGAATCTAATAAGGACTGAGAAAAATCATGCAATTAATATTGTAATCAATCATATAATAACTCCTGTAAAATATGGAAAACAAGATTCAAGAGCTAACTGATAAGATTTATCGTGAAGGGGTGGAAAAAGGTAATGAAGAAGCCCAAAAGCTTATCTTAAAAGCTCAGGAAGAAGCCAAGAAAATTGTAGAGAATGCGCAGAAAGAGGCTGACTCTATTGTGGCTACCGCACGTAAGTCTGCCGATGAGTTGGCGGAGAATACCAAATCAGAGTTAAAACTGTTTGCCGGTCAGGCTGTGAATGCCTTGAAATCTGAAATCGCTACTTTGGTAACGGACAAGATTGTAAATGCTGATGTGAAAGCTTTTGCCGCAAATAAAGATTTCCTTAACGCTTTTATTGTAGCATTAGCGTCTAAATGGAGTGCCAATGAACCTATTGTGATCTCTACATCGGATGCGGACGATTTGAAAAAGTACTTCACCGCTCAAGCAAAAGCTTTATTGGATAAGGGTGTGAAGATTGAGCAAGTAAATGGAAACAAGACTCTTTTCTCTGTCTCGCCGGCGGACGGTTCTTACAAAGTGAACTTTGGTGAAGAAGAGTTTATGAATTACTTCAAAGAATTCCTGCGTCCGCAATTAGTGGAAATGCTGTTTTAATTCCCCACAGGATTATGAGTAAATATTATTACTTGGTAGCCGGTTTGCCAGAACTTACTTTAGAGGATAGCAAATTGAGCTATACGGTAGCTGATTTCAAGACGGAATTGTATCCGGCTTTGTCTGAGGATGATAAAAAGTTGATAGACTTGTTTTATCTTCAATTCGACAATGCAAATGTCTTGAAATTACTGAAAGACAAAGACGCTGCGATTGATAAGCGGGGAAACTACTCGGCGGAAGAATTGGCTGAGTATATCTCATTGCTGAAAGAAGGCGGTGAGTTGGCTGATCGCGTGTTCCCGTCTTATCTGTCTACTTTTATTTCCGAATATTTCAGCTTATCCGTTGAAGATGAATTTTTGCATGAAGATCGTTTGGCGGCACTTTATTATGCCTATGCCATGGAATGCAAAAATAAGTTTGTATCTGCATGGTTCGGTTTTAATCTTGTGATTAATAATGTATTGGTCGCGCTGACGGCAAGGAAGTTTAAAATGGATGTAGCTCCGTTGATAGTGGGAGATACGGAAGTTTGTGAAGCTCTGCGCACATCCGGTGCTCGAGATTTCGGATTAAGCGGTGAAGTGGAGTGGCTGGATCAGCTGGTGAAAATCAGTGAGACGGAAGAACTGGTGGAACGGGAGAAAAAGATAGACCAATTACGGTGGAATTGGATGGAAGAAACTACTTTCTTTGACTATTTCACAGTGGAATGTCTGTTCGTATTCCTGTTACAGCTCGAAATGATAGAGCGTTGGATTGCATTGGATAAAGAAAAGGGTAGTCAGCTGTTCCGTAGTATTATCGCTACATTGAAGGATGAAGTGCAGATACCCGCAGAATTCAGATAAAATAAATTACATAATTATATGGCAACAAAAGGAACTGTTAGTGGCGTAATAGCCAACATGGTAACCCTCGTCGTTGACGGCCCCGTGGCACAGAATGAGATTTGTTATATCTCGACCGGCGGAGACAGATTGATGGCGGAGGTTATTAAAGTGGTAGGCACTCAGGTCTATGTACAGGTGTTTGAAAGCACCCGTGGACTGAAGGTGGGAGCCGAAGCTGAGTTTACCGGACATATGCTCGAAGTGACATTAGGTCCCGGTATGCTTTCTAAAAACTATGACGGTCTGCAAAATGACCTTGATAAAATGGATGGCGTTTTCCTGAAGCGCGGACAATACACGTATCCGTTGGATAAAGGAAGTAAATGGCATTTTGTACCTTTGGCAAAGGTTGGCGACCAAGTGGAAGCCGCTGCATGGCTGGGACAAGTGGATGAGAACTTTCAGCCACTGAAGATTATGGTTCCTTTCGAGCAAAAGGGTGTATGTACCGTGAAGTCTATCGTGGAAGAGGGTGATTATGGTATTGAGGATACAATTGCCGTTTTGACTGACGAGGAAGGTAATGATGTCAAGGTGAATATGATTCAGAAATGGCCTGTGAAACGTGCCATGACGAACTATAAGGAAAAACCGCGTCCTTTCAAATTGTTGGAAACGGGTGTACGTGTGATTGACACCGTTAATCCGATTGTAGAAGGCGGTACGGGATTTATCCCCGGTCCGTTCGGTACGGGTAAGACGGTGCTTCAGCATGCTATCTCCAAACAGGCTGAAGCTGACATTGTAATCATCGCCGCCTGTGGTGAACGTGCCAATGAGGTTGTGGAAATCTTTACGGAATTCCCCGAACTGGTTGACCCGCATACAGGCCGTAAATTGATGGAGCGTACTATTATTATCGCCAATACTTCCAACATGCCGGTAGCCGCCCGTGAAGCATCTGTGTACACAGCCATGACGATTGCGGAATACTACCGAAGTATGGGATTGAAAGTATTGTTGATGGCCGACTCTACTTCCCGTTGGGCTCAGGCATTGCGCGAGATGTCCAACCGTATGGAAGAGTTGCCCGGTCCCGACGCATTCCCGATGGACTTGTCTTCTATTATTTCCAACTTCTACGGCCGTGCCGGATACGTGAAGCTGAATAACGGTGAAACCGGTTCTATTACGTTTATCGGTACGGTATCTCCTGCCGGCGGTAACTTGAAAGAACCGGTAACCGAGAATACCAAGAAAGTAGCCCGTTGTTTCTACGCTCTTGAGCAAGACCGTGCGGATAAGAAGCGTTATCCTGCCGTAAATCCAATTGATTCGTATTCCAAATATATCGAATATCCCGAATTTGAGGATTATATAGCCAAACGCATCAACGGTGAATGGATTGGCAAAGTGAATGAAGTGAAGACCCGCCTGCAACGCGGTAAGGAAATTGCGGAACAAATCAATATTCTGGGTGATGACGGTGTACCTGTGGAATACCACGTAATCTTCTGGAAATCAGAATTGATTGACTTTGTAATCCTGCAGCAGGATGCTTTCGACGAGATTGATGCCGTAACTCCTATGGAGCGTCAGGAAGAAATTCTCAACATGGTAATTGATATCTGCCATACGGAATTTGAGTTCGACAACTTCAACGAGGTAATGGATTACTTCAAGAAGATGATTAACATCTGCAAACAGATGAACTACTCGAAATTCAAATCAGAGGAGTATGGCAATTTCTACAAACAGTTGCAGGAATTGATTGAAGAACGTAAAGCATAAATAATAAGATGGCAACAAAAGCATTTCAAAAAATATATACTAAGATTACTCAGATTACGAAAGCCACGTGCTCGCTGAAAGCTACGGGGGTAGGGTATGATGAACTGGCAACCGTAAACGGCAAGTTGGCCCAGGTGGTTAAGATTGCCGGTGACGATGTGACTTTGCAGGTTTTCGAGGGTACCGAAGGTATTCCTACGAATGCAGAGGTAGTGTTCTTGGGCAAGGCTCCTACAATCAAAGTGAGCGACCAGCTTGCCGGACGTTTCTTCAACGCCTTTGGTGATCCTATCGACGGCGGTCCGTCTATCGAAGGTCAGGAAGTGGAAATCGGCGGTCCGTCCGTGAACCCGGTGCGTCGTAAGCAACCTTCCGAACTGATTGCAACCGGTATCGCAGGTATCGACCTGAACAATACCTTGGTGTCCGGACAGAAAATCCCGTTTTTCGCAGACCCGGACCAGCCCTTCAATCAGGTGATGGCCAATGTAGCCTTGCGTGCGGAAACCGACAAGATTATCCTCGGTGGTATGGGTATGACGAATGACGATTACCTGTACTTCAAAAACGTATTCTCCAATGCAGGCGCACTCGACCGTATCGTCAGCTTCATGAATACGACTGAAAATCCGCCTGTGGAACGTCTGCTGATTCCGGATATGGCATTGACTGCGGCCGAATATTTTGCGGTAAACAATAATGAAAAAGTATTGGTATTGCTTACGGATATGACTTCTTATGCCGATGCGTTGGCTATCGTGTCCAACCGTATGGACCAGATTCCGTCCAAAGACTCTATGCCCGGTTCGCTTTACTCGGATTTGGCGAAGATTTACGAGAAAGCGGTACAGTTCCCCAGCGGCGGTTCCATCACGATTATTGCCGTAACTACCTTATCCGGTGGTGATATTACGCACGCTGTGCCCGATAATACGGGTTATATCACTGAGGGGCAGTTGTTCCTTCGCCGTGACAGTGACATCGGTAAGGTTATCGTTGACCCGTTCCGTTCATTGTCCCGTTTGAAACAGCTCGTTACAGGTAAGAAGACCCGTAAAGACCATCCGCAGGTGATGAATGCCGCCGTACGTCTGTATGCTGATGCCGCCAATGCCAAGACAAAACTTGAAAACGGTTTCGACCTGACGAACTACGACGAACGTACTCTTGCCTTTGCCAAGGACTACTCCAACCAGTTGCTGGCCATTGATGTCAACCTCGATACCACAGAAATGCTCGACGTAGCCTGGAGCTTGTTCGGTAAGTATTTCCGTCCGGAAGAAGTGAACATCAAGAAAGAACTCGTGGATGAATTCTGGCCTAAAGCGGAAAACTAATCACTTAATCATTAATCATTAATCACTAACGAAGTGGCTATTAAGTTTCAATATAATAAAACGTCGCTCCAGCAGTTGGAAAAGCAACTGAAAGTACGTGTGCGTACGCTTCCTATCATTAAGAACAAGGAGAGCGCCCTGCGTATGGAAGTGAAGCGCTGCAAAGCCGATGCTGCCGCGCTGGATGCGAGGTTGGAAAAGGAAATCCAAGCTTATGAAGCCATGTTCGCCCTTTGGAATGAGTTTGATGCCTCATTGATAAAGGTTAACGACGTTCGTCTTGGCGTGAAGAAGATTGCCGGTGTAAGAGTGCCGTTACTCGAAAACGTAGATTTCGAGATACGTCCTTACAGTTTGTTCAATGCGCCCAAATGGTATGCAGACGGGTTGCATTTGCTCAAAGAACTGGCACATACGGCTATTGAACGGGAATTTACCGTCGCCAAGCTGAACTTATTGGAACATGCGCGTAAGAAGACCACCCAAAAGGTGAATCTTTTTGAGAAAGTACAGATTCCGGGCTATCAGGATGCGCTGCGCAAAATCAAACGATTTATGGAAGACGAGGAGAACCTCTCCAAGTCGTCGCAGAAAATCATGAAGTCCCACCAAGAGAAAAGGAAGGAGACAGAAGCATGATTACAAAAATGAAGAAGCTCACGTTCCTTGTATATCATAAGGAGTACGAAGCATTCCTGAACGGCGTGCGCGACCTCGGTGTAGTGCATGTGGCTGAAAAGCAGCAAGGCGTTGCCGACAATACGGAGTTGCAGGATAGCATTCGCTTGTCCGGCCGTTTGCAGGCTGCGGAAAAACTGTTGCAAGCGTTGAAGCCCGTCAAATCGGCGGTAGCTGAAACACCTGCTTCGGCTGCCCGCGGTTTGGAAGTGCTGAACGAGGTGGACGAGCTGCAAGCTGAAAAGAATAAATTGCAACAGCAATTGCAAGCTTACCAGAAAGAAAAAGTTGCGCTGGAACCTTGGGGCAATTTTGAACCTGCAAGTCTGTCGCGTCTGCGCGATGCCGGACTGACGGTAGGCTTTTACAGTTGCTCGGAAGGCAATTATGACGAAACATGGGAAGATACCTATAATGCGATGGTTATCAGCCGTCTGTCCTCTCGCGTCTATTTTGTTACCGTAACCAAGAATGCGGCAGAAATAGATTTGGATGCAGAACAGGCAAAGTTGCCGCCTTATTCATTGGAGCGCGTACAGATTCTTTGTGACGAGACGGAACATGCTTTGGCAGATAACGAGGAGAAACTGAAAGCGCTTGCCGAAAAAGAAATCCCGTCGTTGCGTGCAGCCTTGAAAGAGGTGAACACCGACATGGAATTCTCCAAAGTAATGCTGAATACGGAGGCTACGGCAGGAGAGAAACTGATGTTGCTGCAAGGCTGGGCGCCCGCTTCCAAGACAGAAGATATTTCGGCATGGCTCGATGCGCAGCATGTGTACTATGAGGTTACATCTCCCGTACCGGGCGATAACGTGCCTATCCAGCTGAATAACAAAGGTTTCTTCGCCTGGTTCGAGCCGATATGCAAGCTCTATATGTTGCCCAAGTATAACGAACTGGACTTGACGCCGTTCTTCGCACCTTTCTTTATGCTGTTCTTCGGCTTGTGTTTGGGAGACTCCGGTTACGGATTGTTCCTGTTTCTCGGAGCAACCCTGTATCGTCTGCTGGCTAAGAATATCAGTGCAACAATGAAACCCATTCTCTCATTGATACAGGTATTGGCCGCATCCACATTCTTCTGCGGATTGCTGACTGGTACGTTCTTCGGAGCGAATATCTACGATATCAACCTGCCTTTCTTCCAAAAGATGAAAGAAACCTTGTTTATGGACAATAACGATATGTTCCAATTGTCATTGATACTCGGTGCGGTACAGATTCTGTTCGGTATGGTACTGAAAGCTGTAAACCAGAGCATTCAGTTCGGGTTCAAGTATGCCGTGGCTACGATTGGCTGGATTATATTATTGGTTTCCTGCGGAGTAGGAGCGCTGTTGCCGGAAGTTATGCCGTTGGGCGGTACAGTACATTTGTGTATCCTCGGGGTGTCGGCAGCCATGATATTCCTCTACAACAGTCCGGGAAAGAACATATTCCTCAATATCGGACTCGGATTCTGGGATTCCTACAATATGGCTACGGGCTTGCTCGGTGATGTACTGTCGTATGTACGCCTGTTTGCCCTCGGACTTTCGGGCGGTATCCTTGCAGGTGTGTTCAACAGCCTCGCAGTAGGTATGAGCCCCGATAATATCATTGCGGGACCGATTGTGATGGTGCTGATATTCGTTATCGGCCATGCTATCAATATCTTTATGAACGTGCTTGGCGCAATGGTTCATCCCATGCGTCTGACCTTTGTGGAATTCTTTAAGAACTCCGGATACGAAGGCGGCGGTAAGGAATACAAGCCGTTTAAGAATTGAGATTTAAGAATTAAAAATTAAAAAATGGAAAATAAGGTTGCCTGTAAACGGGGCGGCCTTCATTAAGAGAAACAAATAAAAATATAAACAATAAAAAACGAATAAGATTATGGAAATGAATTTATTGATTGCCTATATTGGCATTGCAGTGATGGTTGGTTTGTCAGGTATCGGTAGCGCCTACGGTGTGACAATTGCCGGTAATGCAGCTATCGGCGCATTGAAGAAGAATGACGGTGCGTTCGGTAACTTCCTGGTATTGACAGCGCTTCCCGGTACTCAGGGTTTGTATGGTTTTGCCGGTTACTTTATGTTCCAGACTATTTTCGGCCTTCTCACTCCGGATATGACAGCCATTCAGGCTGCCGCTATTTTGGGTGCGGGTATTGCTTTGGGATTGGTAGCGTTGTTCTCCGCTATCCGTCAGGGACAGGTTTGCGCCAACGGTATCGCCGCTATCGGCCAGGGACACGACGTATTCAGCAATACGCTGATTCTTGCCGTATTCCCCGAACTTTACGCTATCGTAGCTCTGGCTGCGACTTTCTTGATTGGTAGCGCACTGACTGCATAAGGAATATTTTAAAGACAGGAAGCCCCGGAACATCCATGCGAAGTTCCGGGGCTTTTTTGTAACTTCTTCCGTTTTTTCCCTACATTTCGTTGTGACTTGCATTTTTTTTCTTTTCGGTGGCAATCCTCTCGTTTCCCCGTATTGGCGGGCTTTTGTCGTTAACTATAACATTTATGCAAACGATTGTTTATATACATTTAATCAGTTTTTTCGATTAAAAGGCTATTTTTCAAAGAATAATGTGTACTTTTGCAGCCGTAATTATGATAAAGAGATTATAACATATATGGTTAAAGAACTACTTACCCCCGATTACATCTTCGAAGCGAGCTGGGAAGTATGTAATAAAGTAGGCGGTATCTATACAGTTTTGTCTACCAGAGCGAACACTTTGCAGACAAAATTCCGTGATAGAGTATTTTTTGTTGGTCCGGACTTCTGGCAAGGAAAAGAGAATCCCTTATTTATCGAGTCCGATAACCTTTGTGCCGCATGGAAGAAATATGCTATTGAAAAAGATAACCTTTCTGTTCGCGTAGGTCGCTGGAACATTCCGGGTGAGCCTATCGTCATATTGGTTGACTTCCAACCTTTCTTTGCGCAAAAGAATGAAATTTATGCGGAAATGTGGGAACACTATCAAGTGGATTCACTGCACGCATACGGTGACTACGATGAAGCCTCGATGTTTGCCTACGCCACAGGAAAGGTTGTGGAGAGCTTTTATCGGTATAACCTGACGGAAACGGACAAGGTTGTATTCCAGGCGCATGAGTGGATGACGGGTATGGCTGCGCTTTATTTGCAGACCGCCGTTCCTGAAATTGCTACGATATTTACCACACACGCCACCTCGATAGGCCGTTCTATCGCAGGCAACAACAAACCGCTATACGATTATCTTTTCGCTTACAACGGCGATCAGATGGCGCAGGAACTGAATATGGAATCCAAGCATTCCATCGAAAAGCAGGCCGCCCATTACGTGGATTGCTTCACTACCGTAAGTGAAATCACCAATAACGAGTGTAAAGAACTGCTTGACAAGCCTGCCGACGTAGTCCTTATGAACGGTTTCGAAGACGATTTCGTTCCGAAAGGCTCTACCTTTACCGGTAAGCGCAAGCGTGCACGTTCTACCATGCTGCGTGTGGCAAACTGCCTGTTGGGACAGGAGTTTGATGATGATACGCTTATTGTCGGAACCAGCGGCCGTTACGAGTTCAAGAACAAAGGTATCGATGTATTCCTGGAATCATTGAACCGCCTGAACCGCGATAAGAACCTGAAAAAGAAAGTGCTGGCTTTCGTCAACGTGCCCAGTTGGGTGGGCGACCCCCGCGAAGACTTGCAGCAGCGTCTGAAAAAGAAAGACGAGCACTATACCACTCCTTTGGAAGTACCTTTCATCACACATTGGCTGCACAACATGACGCACGACCAGGTGTTGGATATGCTGAAATACCTCGGTATGGGCAATCGTCCTGAGGATAAGGTAAAAGTAATCTTCGTTCCCTGCTATCAGGATGGTAAAGACGGTATCCTCAACAAGCACTACTACGATTTGTTGTTAGGAGAAGACCTCAGCGTTTATCCTTCTTATTATGAACCTTGGGGATATACCCCGTTGGAGAGCGTGGCTTTCCACGTGCCGACCATTACGACAGACCTTGCCGGATTCGGACTTTGGGTGAACAGCCTCAAGAACCAGCATGGCATTAACGATGGAGTAGAGGTGCTTCACCGTTCGGACTATAACTATTCCGAAGTGGCGGACGGTATTAAGGACACCATAGCCTTGTTCTCTACAAAGACCGATGCGGAAATTAAAGAAATCCGTAAGCGTGCCGCCCAAGTGGCGGAGCAGGCTTTATGGAAGCATTTCATACAATATTATTATGAAGCCTACGACCTTGCTTTGCGCAATGCGATGAAACGTCAGCTGGCTTAACCGAAAAAGAATTTATTATATTAATCAATCAAGTAATCATACAATGAAGATTAAAGTTAGTAATGTAAACACTCCAAACTGGAAAGATGTGAACGTTAAATCTCACATCCCTGCTGAATTGGAGAAATTATCCGAACTTGCACGTAACATTTGGTGGTCATGGAATTATGAGGCTACCGAATTGTTTAAAGACCTTGACCCTGCTCTCTGGAAAGAAGTCGGACAGAATCCTGTCCTGCTGTTAGAACGTATGAGCTATGCCAAGCTTGAGGCACTTGCTAAAGATAAGGTTATCTTGCGCAGAATGGAAGACGTATATTCCAAATTCCGCAATTACATGGATGTAAAACCTGATAGCAATCGTCCTTCTGTTGCATATTTCAGTATGGAGTACGGTTTGAATCATGTGCTTAAGATATATTCCGGTGGTCTGGGTGTACTTGCCGGTGACTATTTGAAAGAAGCTTCCGACAGCAACGTAGACCTGTGCGCCGTTGGTTTCCTGTACCGTTATGGCTATTTCACTCAGACATTGGCTATGGACGGACAGCAGATTGCCAACTACGAAGCCCAGAACTTCGGTCAGTTGCCCATCGACCGCGTGTTGGATGAAAACGGCAACCAAGTTGTTGTAGACGTTCCTTATCTGGATTATTACGTACACGCTTGCCTCTGGAGAGTCAACGTAGGTCGTGTTTCACTCTATCTGCTTGATACGGATAATGAAATGAACAGCGAGTTCGACCGTTCCATCACTCACCAGCTTTATGGCGGTGACTGGGAGAACCGTCTGAAACAGGAAATTCTGCTTGGTATCGGCGGTATTCTTACTTTGAAGAAACTGGGCATCAAGAAAGACGTATATCATTGCAACGAAGGACACGCGGCGCTGATTAACGTACAGCGTATCTGCGACTACGTGGCCGAAGGTCTGACTTACGACCAGGCTATCGAGTTGGTACGCGCTTCTTCTTTGTACACCGTACACACCCCGGTTCCTGCCGGTCACGACTACTTCGACGAAGGCCTCTTCGGCAAGTACATGGGCGGTTATCCTTCAAGAATGGGTATCACTTGGGACGACCTTATGGACCTCGGCCGTAACAATCCGGGCGACAAGGGCGAACGCTTCTGTATGTCAGTCTTCGCTTGCAACACTTCTCAGGAAGTGAACGGTGTAAGCTGGTTGCACGGAAAAGTTTCCCAAGAAATGTTTGCCCCCATCTGGAAAGGTTACTTCCCGGAAGAAATGCACGTTGGTTACGTTACAAACGGCGTACACTTCCCCACATGGAGCGCGACGGAGTGGAAACAGCTTTATGCGGCGCACTTCGACGAGAACTTCTGGTACGACCAGTCCAATCCTAAGATTTGGGAAGCTATCTATAATGTAGCCGACGAAGAGATATGGAAGACGCGCATGGCCATGAAGAATAAACTGATTGACTACGTTCGCAAGGAATACCGCAAGACATGGTTGAACAATCAGGGCGACCCTTCACGCGTTGTATCTCTGTTGGACAAGATTAACCCGAATGCGCTGTTGATTGGTTTCGGACGTCGTTTCGCTACTTACAAGCGTGCGCACTTGCTGTTCACCGACTTGGACCGTCTGTCTAAGATTGTGAACAACCCCGATTATCCGGTACAGTTCCTGTTTACAGGTAAGGCTCACCCGCACGACGGTGCAGGTCAGGGATTGATTAAGAGAATCATCGAAATCTCCCGCCGTCCCGAGTTCCTGGGTAAGATTATCTTCCTCGAAAACTACGATATGCAGTTGGCACGCCGCCTCGTATCGGGTGTGGATATCTGGTTGAACACTCCGACACGTCCGCTCGAAGCATCCGGTACTTCCGGTGAAAAGGCGTTGATGAACGGTGTTGTAAACTTCTCCGTACTCGACGGATGGTGGTTGGAAGGCTACCGTGAAGGTGCAGGTTGGGCGTTGACGGAAAAACGTACTTACCAGAACCAGGAATACCAAGACCAATTGGATGCCGCTACCATTTACAGCATCCTCGAACAGGAAATCCTGCCGTTGTACTATGCACGCAACAAGAAGGGATATTCTGAAGGCTGGATTAGAACCATCAAGAATTCTATCGCGCAGATTGCGCCTCATTACACAATGAAGCGTCAGCTGGACGACTATTATAGCAAGTTCTATACAAAAGAAGCGAAACGCTTTAAAGCGTTGGCTGCCAACAACTATGCCAAAGCCAAGGAACTCGCTGCATGGAAGGAAGAGGTTGTCGCCAAGTGGGACAGCATCGAAGTAGTATCTTGCGAAAAGACGGAAGAACTGGTTAAGGGTTCCATCGAAAGCGGTAAGGAATACACGATTACTTACGTTATCGACGAGAAAGGCCTGAACGATGCCATCGGTCTGGAATTGGTGACTACTTATACCGCTCAGGACGGTAAGCAACACGTTTACTCGGTAGAGCCGTTCAATGTAGTGAAGAAAGAGGGCGACCTCTACACATTCCAGGTGACACATAAGTTGGAGAACGCAGGCAGCTTCAAGGTAGCTTACCGTATGTTCCCGAAGAATGCGGAACTGCCTCACCGTCAGGACTTCTGCTATGTTCGCTGGTTCATTTGAGATGAGATAACAAAACAGATGGTGCGTTTCATGCAAACGCACCATCTGTCAGCACTAAACGCATCATCCGTTTGATGCAGACAGACCATCCGTTTCGGGTAAGCGGATGGTCTGTTTTTTTATATGCCTAAATATGCTTCTTAAGCTCTGCCGTCCAGTTGTCGATGCGTTCGGCGGTTTTATCGCTCTCGTTTACCTCGTCGAGGGCAAGTCCTACAAAGGCGCCGTTTACTACGGCGATAGAGGAAGAGAAGGAGTATCCGTCCGTGCCGACCTTATTTCCGATGAAGCTGCACCCGCTGTCTTTTAAATCTTCGTACAGGATACCCATTCCGTCGCAGAAGGTGTCACAATAGGATTCGGAGTCGCCGCAGCCGAACAGAGCGATACTCTTGAAAGACAAATCGGCCGACTTCAATACTTTTATGCCGTCGTACCAATCATCCTGCAATTCGCCGTCACCCCAGGTAGATGTACCTAAAATCAGCAAATCGTACTCTTTCACCAAATCGGCGCTCAACTTGTCCGCGCTGTGCACATCGGATGCGGCCACTCCCATTTTATCGGCTATCTGATTAGCCAAGTCTTCGCATGTTCCGGTACTGGAACCATAAAAAATACCTGTTTTCTTCATTCTGACTAAAGTATTAATTTGTTCGCTGCAAAGTAAAGGCTTTACGGGCTTTGGTGAAATACCTATTTATAGGGCTTTTCTGCCGGTGCGACTCCCTATTTCCGGTTAACTCGCAGTGTCGTTACGGATGTTAAATCTACCTATAAATAGGGAGATTGGGATGCTTTTTGATGAAAAGTAGGTATTGTTAATTTTCTCAAAACGCGGGAACTTTGCGCAACAATATAAAAGGGGTAAGCTATATGGTTAAGTTCGCGCATTCCGCTTCGCCACATCCGCGTTCCGCATCTGCCGGCAAGTGGGTGGTATGGGTGGCTTTGATGATGTTGTTGGCAGGGGTGGCTATTCTGGTATTTTCTTTTTTCTCGCATGATGCCGCCAATCCGGCCTGCCGTTGCATACTTTGCGAGTTCAATCACGTGCCGCAGGACGGTGAGTTGGTGTACAACCGTTATTTGCCGGTCATCAGTATGGTGTGGGTGGCATTTATGATATTATTGGTGTATATGATGCGCCGTTATATGAACAAGCGGTGATGAATGCGTGTTCTTAGTAGAAACAGAAAGGAGATTATCAGAGATGAAAAAGATTGTTTTACTCCGCCACGGCGAGAGTGCATGGAATAAAGAGAACCGTTTTACGGGATGGACGGATGTAGACCTGACGGAAAAGGGCGTTGCCGAGGCGCTGAAGGCGGGTGAACTGCTGGCGGAGAAAGGCTTCCGCTTCCAAAAGGCGTATACGTCTTACTTGAAACGCGCCGTAAAGACATTGAATTGTGTGCTTGACCGCCTTAATCAGGATTGGATTCCGGTAGAGAAGTCATGGCGGCTGAACGAAAAGCATTACGGTCAGTTGCAAGGGCTGAACAAAGCCGAGACCGCCGCCAAGTATGGAGACGAGCAGGTATTGGTGTGGCGTCGCAGTTACGACATCGCCCCTCACGCGCTGGCGGAAGACGACCCGCGCAACCCGCGTTTTGAAGAACGTTACCGGGAAGTGCCCGACGGAGAGCTGCCGCGTACCGAATCGCTGAAAGATACGATTGACCGTATCATGCCGTATTGGAAATGCGTCATTTTCCCAAGCCTGAAGACGGCCGATGAACTGTTGGTCGTGGCTCATGGCAATAGCCTGCGTGGCATTATCAAGCATCTGAAGCATCTGTCGGATGAAGAGATTGTGCATCTGAATCTGCCTACGGCCGTACCGTATGTGTTTGAGTTTGATGACGAACTGAACCTGACGAACGATTACTTCCTGGGCGACCCCGAAGAAATCAGGAAACTGATGGAAGCCGTGGCAAATCAAGGCAGGAAAAAATGATAAGGTAGGATGAAAAATCCGTCTTGCAGGATGAAAATATTCGTCTCACGAGACTGAAAAATTCATCCCGTGAGATGATTTATTTCATATCACGGGATGATTTTTTTTATCCCATAGGACGGATTACGGGCGATGCAGGTTCGTTTATTTTCCTACTTCCTGGAAAAGGATGATGCTCAGGAATACCCCGATGATGATGCAAATCAGAATCAGAAACCAATTCATGAGGCGCGCGCCCGGTTTCGTTTCTTTATGCAGGTTTTGGGCTACATAGTTCTTGAAGAACAGATAGATGGCGGGTACGGTGGCGCTTGCCAGCAGCAGGTCTTCGGGTATCTTGTACACATACACTTTGGAAAAGGCTATGAGCGCCCAATGGCAGAGGAAAAGGATGACGAGCAGATTGACTTTGCGCGAGAATGCCAGCAGCAGTCCGATGGTAAAGGCGGCTACCGAGCAGGGCATCACCGTTGTCGTCATCATCGGGAACTCCATGCCGCGCGCCCACGAAAGGAGAGGGTAGAGGAAGGGCATCGCATAAAGTACTCCCACCAGTACACGATATTTGGGATTGCGCTCGAACGGGGTGTAACCGGTAAATAAATCCCATAGCCAAATCAGGGCGATTACTCCCCAAAAGATGGCGAGTACATGGTGATAACTGCGTGTGTCACAGTACATCAGATAGTACACCGACGCTATCCAGCCGTTGAGGAATACCATATATATTTTCATGGAGCGTTTTACCCGGACGGTGGGTTTGCGGTATAGCAGTGCGGTCAGCAGGACGCCTGCTACGGTAATGATAATCTGCGCCCACCAGGTGTTTTCGTTATATTGCGCGATAGTGTTCCAAAATATTTCCATATCAATCAGCTTTTGTTTTTGGGAGTATGATGAAAGTCCGGTCTGTTGTTTTTCCCTTCTCTAAAAATGTGTGCAAAGGTATGGGTTTCCGATGAGATATGAAATTCTTTTCTATATTTTGCCTATCTTTGCACTCCTCTTTAAGGATAGGTAAAAAACAGGATAGTAGTTAGTAGAATTTTTGATGGATAATACAATGGTTGAGCAAGAAATTATTTTGCGCAGGAAGCTTGATTTATTGCTTCGCACAGGGAAAATATTAGTGGAGAGTGCTGCCGATACCAATCGCATTGTGCGTAATATGCAGCGGGTTGCGGCTTATTTGGGACTACCCGAGGAGAATCTTCACATTGACGTGACTTATACAATGCTGGTGGTGAACCTGAGTGACGAATCACATTCTTATTCCAAATTTCAGAAGTGCGAGAAGCACGGCATCAACATGACGGCCATTTCCGAAATCAGCAAGCTTTCCTGGCGTGCCATCGAAGAGGATTATTCGCTCGATCGCTACGAGGAAGAATTGGAGAAGATAAAAGGAAAGAAGCGGAACTATACTCCCTATCTCGTCGCCATCGGAGCGGGGTTTGCCTGCGGCGGTTTCTGTAAGCTGTTCGGCGGCGACTGGATCGCTTTCTTATTCGCCTCTATCGCCGCTTTTGCCGGTTTTCGTGTTCGCGCGCGTTGCGTGGAGTTCGGCATCAATCTATATATGAGTATCGCCATCGC
Organism: Bacteroides sp. 44_46; assembly: GCF_001915465.1. Taxonomy (NCBI): domain Bacteria; kingdom Pseudomonadati; phylum Bacteroidota; class Bacteroidia; order Bacteroidales; family Bacteroidaceae; genus Bacteroides; species Bacteroides sp. 44_46. The sequence goes on from NZ_MNQO01000014.1 coordinate 16,094, forward strand.
GGCATTGGTGTCCACCTGCCTTGCTTATATCACTACTTTTACAGGGCTGTCGGGAACTCCGTATCATCCGTTGCTGGCTTGCGCGCTGTTCATCGTGCCGGGAGTGCCTATTATAAACTTTGTGGACGACATGATTGACAATTACATACAGGTGGGAATCGTGCGTGCCGTCAATACGGTGCTGATGGTGTGTGCCATGGCTTTCGGCATTGTGATAGCCATGCGCCTGCTGGCTATGGAAGATGTGGTGATTGACAAGAAGTTCAGCGAACTGAGCATGGTTCCGCACGATCCTTATTATATATACGCCATTGCGGCGGCCATATCCGCGATGGGTTTCTCCATGATATTCAATATCCAGCGCCGTCTGTTGTGGGTGGTTGCCGTCGGGGGAATCCTTGCCGTATGTACGCGTAACTTTGTCAACTTCGAGTTGGGGCTCGGTCCTGTCATCGGTTCCTTTACGGGAGCTATGGTGGTGAGCCTGGTGGCGGTGAAAGCCGTCCACTGGTTTCATGTGCCCAATCACGTGCTGACCATTCCCTCTGTCATTCCGATGATTCCGGGGGTGCTGATGTATCGTGCGCTGGTTGCCCTCATCAATATGCACGGAGTGGTAGGTGAGGTGACGGTGGCTGTGTCCAACGGTATCAATGCTTCGCTGATTATTCTCTGCATCGCGTTAGGGGTGGCTGTGCCCAATATATTCGCCCGCCGCTATATCGCCAAAGACCGTCAGCGCTTCTTGAAAGAAGAGTTGCAGAAACGCAGGGAGAGGGGAAAATTCCTTGAGTGGTAAGAGTAGGTATGTTTGATATAAAAGGGGCTGTCTCAATCGCTGAGGCAGCCCTTTTCCGTTTGTGTCTTTTCCCTTATGCGGCAGAAACAGGATGCTGCGAAAGAACGGGTGCGTTTACCGCAACCATTCGTTTAGCAGCTTCATCACTTCTTCTTTCTCCTTTTCGGGCAGTGTGGAGATGCGTGCCAGGTGGCTGCCGCCCGGCTGAATGAATACGTGAATATTCTTTTTCCCTTTGAGCCAGGTAACTCCGGCAGCCGTCCAGGGATCGTTTTCACCGTAGATGAATATCATTTTCGGGTCGTTCTTTTGCAAGAATCCCTTAATCTTCTTACTGAGTGTCTTGTCAAAAGGCATATCTTTCAGTTCTTCGGGAAGCATCAGGCGATGCAGGTAGCCTTTGCCGGACTTGATGGAGAGATACTTTTTGAAAGGACGGGTGTCGTAGCCGTAATAGCCCAATTCGCGTGCGGCCTGTACGAAGAAAGAGGCGTTGGTACTGTCGGTTGTGAAATAGGACGGGTCGCTGATGGCCAGCAGATGGGCTATGAGTTCTGCGTCGGTGGCTGTGGGTAGCGGGATGCTGCCGACGGGAGTACCCCATTGCCAGAGCGCGAATGAATATTCCAGTACCGAATAGTCGTATATCTCTTCGATAGGAGCACGGAACTTATACTCCTGTTCGGTGCAGTATTTCTCGAAAAGGGGGAGTAAGGCCGCTTTGCGTTTCAGGATTTCCAGCTGGAAGTCGGTAATTCTTTTACGGTCTTCATCCGTAGACACTTTTTTGAGGAACGGTTCGTGACGGCCGTCCTCTGTTCCGTAGCAGAGGGGAGCCACGTAAGGAACGGATACATCCACATCGTCCGGATAGAATGTGCGGTAGAGCAGGGCGGTCTGTCCGCCTTTGCTGATACCGGTAGCAATCCATTTTCCGGGATATATGTTTTTGAATGCGGTTGTTACCGCGTGCAAATCATCGGCGGAACTTTCGGCTGTAAGGTATCGCCAGTCTTTGGGTTCGGGAGTGGATTCCAGGAAATAGCGGTATTCCACAAATACCATATTGGCATTGAGGAGCCTGGAAAGTTCCTCGCGATATTGGGGCTTGAGCGCGTAGGCGGCTCCATACCCTTCGGTTATAATGACCGTGGGACGATCGAAGCCCGCGTGCGCCACGATAACCCGCTGGCGGAAACTTCCTTTCTCGGGATGCCGGTGGTCGAGCGGCTGGGTGAAATAGGTTACATACTTCTCCGAAAACTCGGTCGATTCCAACGGTTGGGTTTCCGTTATGGCGGAAATCTCACTTAGTTTCTGCTGTAAGCCGGTCTGTGCGGATAAGGATACCGATGCCAGCAAGAATGTAAACAGCAGCAATGCTGTATGGCGTATACGCAGGTCTTTCATAATGTGTTTATTTGTAATTGGGGACAAAGATAATCTGTTTTCTTCTTCAGGCTGCTGTTTGCCGGATAAAAAAGGGGAAAGAACTACCATCACGGCACTCCTTTCCCCTGCAAACTTAAAACAACCAACAAAAGAAATAGATAATTTCCGGTTTCAGAGTTTGTATGTCTGAAATAGCTCTTTATCTTATAAATAACAGTTCCCTGTATTTCGGTAATGTCCACATCTGGTTGTCAACGATGAGTTCCAACTTGTCGATGTGATAGCGGATTTCTTCCATCATCGGTACGATGTTGTCGTGATAAGCGATGGCTTTGTCGCGTTCACATTCAATCTTGTTGGCAACCTTGCGGGCTTCTATCATGGCATCTACATGTTCCTTGATGAAGGTGGTACGGTCGGCAATCTCTTCGATGAGTTCCAAATTCTTGGCAGACAGTTTTGCAGCTTTCTCTGCCGGGAAGAGGTCTTTCATTTTGTAGACATTGTCTATCAAATCCGTCTGATATTGAGTGGCTACGGGAATGATGTGATTCATCGCCAAGTCACCGAGCACGCGGGCTTCAATCTGAATTTTCTTGGTATAGGTCTCCCACTTCACTTCGTTGCGGGCTTCCAGTTCCTTTTGCGTCATTACGCCTACAGACTCGAACATACGGATGCTTTCGGGCTTCAGATAGTTGTCGAAGATGAGGGGTACACTGGTTTCGCAGTCCAGACCGCGTTTTTTGGCCTCGGCTTTCCATTCGTCGCTGTAGCCGTTACCGTCGAAGTGAATGGGCTTGCATATCCTGATGTATTTGCGGATAACGTCGAGGATAGCCGAAATCTTCGGTTCACCCTTCCCGATAAGTTTGTCTACATCCTTCTTGAATTCTACCAGTTGCTCGGCAAGAGCGGAGTTCAGGGCAATCATGGCGCTGGCACAGTTGGCTTCCGAACCTACGGCACGAAACTCGAAGCGGTTGCCCGTAAAGGCAAACGGGCTGGTACGGTTACGGTCGGTGTTGTCTATCATTAGCTCGGGTATCTGTGGAATGTCCAGCTTCATGCCCTGTTTGCCGCTGAGGCTGATGAGGTTATCCTTAGTGCTTTCCTCAATATGTTCCAGAACCTGGCTCAACTGCTTGCCGAGGAAGCTGGATATGATTGCAGGAGGCGCTTCATTCGCTCCCAGTCGGTGGGCGTTTGTGGCGCTGGAGATGCTGGCTTTCAGTAATCCGTTATGTTTGTAGACTGCCATTAAGGTATTTACTACGAAGGTGATGAAGCGTAGGTTGTCTTCGGGCAGTTTGCCGGGGGCATGGAGCAGGATGCCCGTGTCCGTACCCAACGACCAGTTGTTGTGCTTGCCGCTGCCGTTGACACCCTTGAATGGCTTTTCGTGCAACAGTACTCGGAAGCCGTGATTACGTGCCACCTTGCGCATCAGAGCCATGATGAGCATATTGTGGTCTACTGCAAGGTTGCATTCCTCGAAGATAGGAGCCAACTCGAATTGGTTGGGAGCTACCTCGTTGTGGCGGGTCTTGACGGGGATTCCGAGTTTCAACGCTTCGATTTCCAACTCCTTCATAAAGGCTGCCACACGCGGAGGGATGGCGCCGAAGTAGTGGTCTTCGAGTTGTTGGTTCTTGGCACTATCGTGTCCGGTCAGTGTGCGGCCGGTCATCAACAGGTCGGGGCGGGCGGCGTAAAGGCCTTCGTCAATCAGGAAGTACTCCTGTTCCCAGCCCAAGTACGCCACTACTTTCTTTACGTCCGGGTTGAAGTAGCGGCATACGTCTACCGCTGCCTTGTCCACTGCACGCAGTGCTTTGAGTAACGGCGCTTTGTAGTCAAGAGATTCACCCGTGTAGGCAATGAAGATGGTAGGAATGCAGAGCGTATCATCTACTATGAATGCGGGAGAAGAGGGGTCCCATGCTGAATATCCGCGTGCCTCGAACGTGTTGCGGATACCGCCGTTGGGGAAGCTGGATGCGTCCGGTTCCTGCTGCACAAGCAACTTGCCTGTGAATTCTTCCATCATGCCGCCCTTGCCGTCGTGTTCCACAAAAGCGTCGTGTTTTTCGGCAGTGCCTTCGGTGAGCGGATGAAACCAGTGCGTGTAGTGGGTGGCTCCCATCTCAAGCGCCCATTTCTTCATTCCCGCCGCCACTTCATCGGCAATACTGCGGTCCAGCGGCGCACCGTTGTCAATTACATCAATCAGTTTGGCATATACCTTGCTCGGCAGATACCTGAACATCTTTTCCTTGTTGAATACATACTTGGCGAAGTATTCCGACGGGCGTTCCGCCGGGACTGCCACTGCAACGGGTTTCTTCTTGAACGCCGTCTCTACTACTCTGAATCTCAATTTTGACATAATACCTTAGAGTTGTAATTGTTTCTTTCGTTGTTCCCGGGCAGGCGGTCAAGCCTGCCCGGGAGGGGAAATTTATGCGTTGTAAGCTGATTCGCCGTGTTCGTAGATGTCGAGTCCTTCTTCTTCAACTCGTGCAGGAACACGCAGACCGTGAATCTTGTCGAGGACTTTGAAGATGATGAATCCCATGCCGGCGGCCCATAAGCCCACTACCAAAGCACCGAACAACTGTGCACCGAGGAATCCCCAACCTGCACCGTAGAACAGACCTTCGCTGGTGGAAAACAAGCCTGTCAGGACTGTTCCCGTGAAACCACATACGCCGTGTACGGAAGATGCGCCTACGGGGTCGTCAATCTTCAGCACTCTGTCAATGAACTCTACGGAGTATATCATCAGTACGCCGCAGATGGCGCCGATGATGACCGCACCCAGTGGAGACACCATGTCACATCCTGCCGTAATACCTACCAATCCTGCCAAGATACCGTTCAACGTGAGTGATAGGGACGGTTTGCCGTACTTCAGCCAGCTGACAGCCAGAGCAAAGAAACCGCCTGCGCAAGCTGCCAAGTTGGTGTTGAGGAATACGAGCGAGATAGCTACCTGGTCTTCGGTTGTGGCTGCCGCCAACTGAGAGCCGGGATTGAAACCGAACCACCCGAACCAAAGGATGAATACACCCAGTGCCGCAATGGTGAGGTTGTGTCCGGGGATGGCTTTTGACCGGCCGTCTTTGCTGTACTTGCCGATGCGCGGACCGAGGATAGCTGCACCTACCAGTGCAATCCAACCGCCTACGGAGTGTACAATGGTGGAACCGGCAAAGTCGTGGAAGGTAGTTCCGAATGTTTCCGTCATGAAGGAACCGGCTTCACCGTTCATCAGCCATCCTCCGCCCCAAGTCCAGTGACCGGAAACGGGATAAATCAGTACGCTGATGAAGATTGTGTAAACCAGATACATGGAGAACTTTGTACGTTCTGCCATGGCTCCCGAAACGATTGTGGCGGAAGTAGCGCAGAATACAGTCTGGAATACGAGGAAACCCTCGGTGGGTAGTGAAGCGGGGTCGGGCAGGCCGTTACTGTCGAACAACAGGCTCATGAAGTGGGGAGTTCCGAAGAAGCCACCTAAACCGAACATGATGCCGAAACCTACCAGCCAGTAAAGGAGTGAACCGAACATGAAGTCTACGAAGTTCTTCATCAGTATGTTGGCGGTGTTCTTGGTACGGGTAAAACCGGCTTCCACCAATGCGAAGCCCGGTTGCATAAAGAACACCAGCATAGCTGCCAGCAACATCCAAACGGTGTTGACACCGGAAATTAACTGGGCGACGGTATCGGTTGCCGATGTTTCTTCGGCAGGTATTTCTGTGGCAGCTATCACTTCGGTAGTGACGACTGCCGCACTGTCCGCAGTTACGGCGGTTTGCGCATACATATCTGTTGCGAGGCAGCAAGCTATGAGTATAGCAAGGGCCATACACAGTTTTGTGAAACTGCGTTTCATATATTTGTCCATAATCTCTTTGATTTTTAGTTGTACTTGTATTTTGCTTGTCATCGAGCACGCCGCTCAATGAAATTCCTGTGGTTTGAGTGCTGCCGGTTATCTTTCCTGCTCGGCATTATAGAGGGCAATGTCACCCCGTTCTCCTGTGCGGATGCGGATAGCGTCTTCAATGGGGATGACGAAGATACGGCCGTCACCGATTTCTCCGGTTTGTGCGGCTTTGATGATAGCTTGTACTGTCTTTTCTGCGTTTTTGTCGCGTACTACGATAGAGATGAGGATTCGCTCGATGGAACTGGTGTCGTACAATACACCACGATAAATGCGGGCTTGTCTGGACTTTCCGATGCCTCTTACATCATAGTAAGAGAACCATTCGATATCCGCTTCGAGGAGTGCGTCTTTCACTTCCTCGAATTTGGTTTTGCGGATGATAGCTTCAATCTTTTTCATACCTTAAATTATTTACTGTTCTTAAAAACTTAATCCTACTACGAAGTATGCTCCTTCCGAACGTGGGTTCCAAGTGGCTTTGGCAAAGAGTGGCAGGGAGAATGAATTGGTTATTTTGATGTCCTTTGCAACCCCGAGACTGATGTCGCATACGGCAAATCCGCTTGCTCCGTAGAAACTCGTTTCCCATGGGGTGGCGCCTACTTCAGCTGTCCAGTCAAGTCCGCCCAATTTGAAGGGGGCAGCTACGGAGATATAGGATGAATAGGCTCTGTCGCCATTCTCCTTGACACCGTCGTCTCCGGCAAAGTTGGTGTACCAGTTTACTGCCACCGGACCGAAGTCGTAACCCAACTGTGCCTCGTATACGTGGGCCGTGTTGTGAGCATCGTAATGAAAATAGCCTGCGCCGGTATTGAACCAGTAGTCTGTAACCGATACGCTGAAACCGCCAGTAGAGTAGCCCAGTGTGAGGTCAAACTCTTTGGCATCTGTACTCTCAATCCCTACTGAGCCCCATGCTCCAAGCGAGAAGCCTTTATAGGCGACGGATGCGCTGGGCTGAAGGCTTACACCTCCCAAGTCTTGTCCGCGCCAGATGTAGCCACTTACGATGTCTGCACCTACGGATGCTTCCACTTTGTCCTGTGCTTTTGCCGTGAAAGGCATTACAGCTGATAGTAACGCTATTGCTATTACTCCTAATTTTACGTTTCTTGTTTTCATACCTTCTTACCTTTTTAGTTAGAAAAATTGCGGATGATCAGTCCGGCCTCTGTTTGTATAGTATTGCGCTTGAACTATATTAAATAGTAGTTTGCTTATATTATTTCAGCCAGTTGCGGATGCGTTTCATGGCTTCCACACAGTCTTCGTGTTTGCCGAAAGCGGTCAAACGGATGTATCCCTCACCACTTGGGCCGAAGCCTACGCCCGGAGTTCCCACTACATTGGCTTCGTACAACATCTGTTCGAAGAATCGCCAAGAGCCTATGCCGTTCGGGGTTTTCAGCCAGATGTATGGGGCATTCACACCGCCGTACACTTTCAGTCCGGCTGTTTCCAGTCCCTTTTTCATAGTGCGGGCGTTGTTCATATAGTAGTCAATCGTTTCTTTTATCTGCCGTCTGCCTTCCACAGTGTAGATGGCTTCGGCGGCACGCTGGGTAATGTAGCTTGTACCATTAAACTTGGTGCATTGGCGGCGGTTCCACAGTTTGTTGAGGGAGATACGTTCACCTTCCAGCGTAGCGGCGGTCAGTTCTTTCGGTACTACGGTGTAGCCGCAGCGTACGCCTGTAAATCCGGCTGTCTTTGAGAAACTGCGGAACTCGATGGCGCATTTTTTCGCCCCTTTTATTTCGTATATGGAGTGGGGCACATCGTCCTCTTGGATGAAAGCCTCGTAGGCGGCATCAAATAGGATAAGCGTGTCGTTGTCAAGGGCATAGTCCACCCACTTTTTCAGTTCGGGTTTGGTAAGGGTAGTACCCGTAGGATTATTGGGGTAACAGAGGTAGACGATGTCGATGCGTTTGTCCGGTATTTCGGGGATAAAGTTGTTTTCGGCCGTACAGGGCATATAGGTTACATTGCTCCATTTGCCGTCTTTTTCCAATATGCCGGCGCGTCCGCACATTACGTTGCTGTCAATGTAGACGGGGTAGATAGGGTCGGTTACTCCCACACTGTTGTCATGGCGGAGTATGTCGCCTATGTTTCCCGTATCGCTCTTGGCTCCGTCGTTGATGAAGATTTCCTGTGGGCTGAAATGAACGCCGCGTGTCGCGTAATCGTGTTTGATAACGGCATCAATCAGAAAGTCATAACCCTGTTCAGGACCATATCCGCGGAATGTCTTGGCATCAGCCATCTCATCCACTGCCTTGTGCATCGCTTCGATGCAAACTTGCGGCAGCGGACGGGTAACGTCTCCGATACCCAGACGGATGACTTCTTTTTTAGGGTGCGTTATCCTGAAAGTATTAATCTTCTTAGCTATGTCCGAAAATAAGTAACTTCCGGGCAGTTTCAAAAAATGTTCATTAACTAATGCCATATCTCTGTTGGTTTAATTATTTGATAATGATGAATTGATAATGAAGAATTGCCATGTGGCACAAAAGCGTATACTCATTCATAATTCTTCATCCGTCTCCATCTCTCCCTCGAACACCTTGGTTGCCTCTCCCGTCATAAAGACGTGCTTGGTGGCTATATCCCATTCAATGGTGAGTGTTCCTCCATCCATGACGATGATTGATTTTCTTCCGGCACGTCCTGTGAGGAAAGCGGCTACGGCTGTGGCACAGGCTCCTGTTCCACAGGCTTGGGTGACGCCCGAACCCCGTTCCCATACGCGCATCCTTATCTTTCCCTCTTCCAATACTTGGGCAAACTCCACATTGATGCGGTCGGGGAAGAGAGGGTGATTCTCCAGTTTGGGGCCGATAGAGGAGAGGTCTACCTTCGTAATGTCGTTCACGAAGATTACCAGATGCGGGTTTCCCATGGATACGGTAGTACCCGTATAGCGTATGCCGTCTATTTCGATGGGATGTTCTGTCATCGGCTTGTTCCCCTTGCCGTCATAGTTCACGGGTTCGCCAGACGGAATACCCATGTCAACGGTTACAGTGTCTACTTTATCGCCTGTCGCGTGTAGTTTTAGAATCTTGATGCCGGACAGGGTATCGAGTGTGATTTCTGTTTTGGAAGTCAGTTTGTAGTCATAAAGGTATTTGCCGATGCATCGGCTGGCATTGCCGCACATCTTGGCTTCCGAACCGTCCGCATTGAAAATGCGCATGCTGAAATCGGCTTTGTCGGAGCGCCCTATAAGTACCAGACCGTCACTGCCGATTCCCGTATGCGGTGCGCTCCATTTCTTCGAGAGTTTCTCCGGGTTCTCGATAGGATAGCGGGTAGTGTCTACATATATGTAGTCGTTTCCTGCGCCATGCATCTTGGTAAACTTTATGCTTCTTGTCATTTTGTACTTACTTAGTTGGTTGATTATATCCTTTTGTCTTATTTCACTGCAAATATACGACGTTTTGGATTATTTTTATCTATATTGATATCTGTTTTCTATTTATTTCTATTCCTGCTTTCATTCAGTGCAAATATATATGATTTCCCTTTCAATTTAAAAGTATATGATGCTATATTCGTAAAGATTGTAATATAATGCTCTCGTATTCTTGCGGGGGAATAATAAAAATGATTGTTTTATTCGCTTATTACTACCTTTTTGAAATATAAAAGCTGCTTCATTGTTTTCAGAATGAAGCAGCTTGTCTATAATAACTTTCTAAATGTATTGTAAGCTGATGCTTTTACTGTAATATTTCTTGCAGTTCTACGGGGACGTTGGTAGTGATGAAATCCACACCGTGGTCAATCAACCACTTCATGTCTTTGGCATCGTTTACGGTCCAAGCATTTACTTTCATGCCCAAGTCGTGGGACTCTTTAATCCATTCGGGATGTCTTTTGAATACGCTGAAGTGATAGTCGGGTCCGGCGCATCCCCATTCTTTCAGTTCTTTGGGAGAGAGGTCGCCTTCCAGATAATATACCGGAGTTCCTTTGGGGGTAAGACGGATAAATTCTTTGGTGGCGTGTCGCGAGAAAGCGATGTATTCCATGCGGTTCTCCAATCCCATGTCTTTCACCATCTTCACGATACTTTCTACGGCACGTGTTTCCTGTTCGGGTGTCTTGTGGGATTTCAGTTCCAGAATAAGGCGCGTTTTCAGTTGTCCGGCTTTTTCCAAGTATTGCCGCAGGGTGGGGAGTTGCTCTCCGTTGTCCAGTATGACGGCGGTACACTGTTGTGCGGTGGATTTCTGCATATTCACTCCCTTGAAAGTGCTGTCGTGGTTTACTACAAGTTGGTTGTCGGCGGTGAGCCATACATCGAACTCGGAACCGTAACAATTTATGGAGTCGGCTTTCACCAGTGCGGCAATGGAATTCTGTGCCGAACCGTCTGTTTTCCAGAAGCCGCGGTGAGCAATGACTTGGGTGGACTGTGCCTGTGTATAGCCACAAGCGGCAAGTAGCAGGGCGGAAGTGATAATAAGGCTTTTCAGTTTCATGGGCTTTAGAATTAATTATTTTCATCGTTCTTTCGCAAAGGTAGCATAAGCTTACGAATATGAAACAGAAAGTATATTAAAAATCCGTTGCATTTGCCGTGTGGTTACTTTTTTTAAGGTTCAGTCCTTGTAGGCTTCTTCGTGCACACCGGCAACGGCGCGTCCGCTAGGGTCGTTTTTCCCTTGGAATGAGACGTCCCATGCCAATGCTTCGGCGGTGGAACAGGCTACACTCGGTACGCTGGGTACACTGCGGGCGGCACTCTCGCTGGGGAAGTGCTCCTCGAAAATAGTGCGGTAGTAGTATTCCTCTTTGTTCATCGGTGTGTTTACGGGGAAGCGTTCGGAGGCTTTCCGCATCTGTTCATCACTGACGGCAGCGGCAGTGACAGCTTTCAGCGTATCAATCCAGCTGTAACCCACACCATCGGAAAATTGTTCTTTCTGACGCCATGCGACGCTTTCGGGCAGCATATCCGCAAAGGCTTCGCGAACCACTTTCTTTTCAATTTCCTTTCCGGGACACATCTTCGTGGCAGGATTCAGTCGCATGGCTACATCCAGAAATTCTTTGTCGAGAAACGGGACACGTCCTTCCACGCCCCAAGCGGCAAGACTCTTGTTGGCGCGCAGGCAATCGTAAAGGTACAGTTTGGAGAGTTTACGTACTGTTTCTTCATGGAAGGCTTGTGGTGTGGGCGCTTTGTGGAAGTAGAGGTAGCCGCCGAATACTTCGTCCGCACCTTCACCACTAAGTACCATCTTGATGCCCATGCTCTTGATGACACGCGCCAGCAAGTACATGGGCGTGGATGCGCGGACAGTGGTTACGTCGTAGGTTTCGATGAAGTAGATGACATCGCGAATGGCGTCCAGCCCTTCTTGAATGGTGTAGTTTATTTCATGGTGGATAGTGCCGATGTATTGCGCCACTTCACGTGCTTTGATGAGGTCGGGAGCGCCTTTCAAGCCTACTGCAAAAGAGTGGAGTTGAGGCCACCACGCATCTGCTTTGTTGTCCGTTTCAATACGTTTTCCGGCGTATTTCTTGGCGATGGCCGAGATTACGGAAGAGTCCAGCCCGCCGGACAACAACACGCCGTAAGGTACGTCCGACATCAGTTGGCGCTGTACGGCGGCTTCGAGGGCATCATGTACGGCAGAGACCTGAGTTTGGTAGGTTGTGGCATTGACGTCAGGGTAACCAGTATGATAGTTGTCTTTTACGTCAGGGTATTGCATCCAGTCGCGAGTGTACCAGCGGTGCATTTTACCCTCACGTCCCTGGTAATAGTGTCCGGGCAGGAAAGGCTCGTACTCGTCGCAGAAGCCTTCGAGAGCTTTCAGTTCGCTGCCGAAGTAGATGCGGCCTTCCTTGTCGCGGCCTATATATAAAGGTATCACTCCGATGGGGTCGCGGGCTATGAGGTAATCGTCCGTCTCTTCATCGTAGAGGGCAAAGGCGAAGATACCGTTCAGTTCTTCGAGGAAATTGATGCCTTTGTCTTTGTAGAGGGCGAGGATGACTTCGCAGTCCGAACCCGTCTGAAAGGTGTACTTTCCGGCGTAATGTGCACGGATATCGCGGTGGTTGTATATCTCACCGTTGACGGCAAGGATTTGCTTGCGGTCGGGCGAGTACAGAGGTTGCCCACCCGATTGAGGGTCGACGATAGAAAGCCGCTCGTGTGCAAGGATTGCGGAGCCGCCTACATAAATACCGCTCCAGTCCGGTCCGCGATGGCGGATTTTCTGTGCCATTTTTAAAGCTTTACTCCTGAGTTCCGGAGTCTGGGATTTTATGTTGAAAATACCTGCTATTCCACACATGGTTGTAGTTGTTTTAGAAGTTGATATCGGGATGATGTTAGTTGTATCGGGTGAGACTGGCAGTTTCGTCCGTTGGAACGGATTGTTTCAAGCGTTGAAACGAGTCGTTTCACACCGGGGGACAGAAAGTTTCATGCGTTGACACTCTTGGTATCCCTCTTTGAAACTTTTTTCGTTGCCGCAAAACTACCGGTTGAAGTATTGGTCAATCCGCCGGGCTACTTTGCGACCGTCAGCCAGTGCACGTACTACGAGACTTGCACCATTGGCGGCATCTCCCGCCACGAATACATTCTCTGCAAATGTCGGCTGTTCCGGTTTGAGGAAGCCCATAGCCAACAGCACCATATCGGCTTCAATGACTTCTTTCTTACCCGTAGGTTTCATGGTGGGGCGGCCACCGTCTTTTGCCGGAAGCCATTCCACTTCTTCCACTTCCACGCCGCAAACCTTTCCGTTCTTGCCGATGAATCTGTTGGATGCCAGTGACCAGCGGCGTGTGCATCCTTCTTCGTGACTGGAAGTGGTTTTCAGGACAACGGGCCATTGCGGCCAGGGCGTAGCGTCATTGTGGCCTACGGGTGGTTGTGGCATGATTTCTATTTGTGTCACGCTCGTAGCTCCTTGGCGGATGCTCGTGCCGATGCAGTCCGAGCCTGTGTCGCCACCGCCAATGACAAGCACCCGTTTGCCACGGGCATTGACAAGCTGCTCTTTCGGGAATGTCTCTCCGTCGAGGATACGGTTCTGTTGAGCCAGCATATCGAGGGCAAAGTAGATACCTTTCAGTTCACGGCCGGGGATGGTAAGGTCGCGGGCAGTGGGAGTGCCTGTGCAGACGGCGTAAGCATCGAAACCTGCGGGTAGCTTCTGCATATCGATGCAGACACCCATTTCAAACCGGATACCTTCGGCTTTCAGTACATCCATGCGACGGTCTATCACTTCTTTGGGTAGTTTGAAATTGGGAATACCGTAGCGAAGCAGTCCGCCCGGCATCGGTTTGGAATCGAATATCGTGACTTCGTAGCCACAGGCATTCAGTCGTGCGGCAACGCTCAGCCCGGCAGGTCCTGCACCGATGACAGCTATTTTCCAGCCATTGCGTTCGGGGCGGGCAGGCACGATATATCCTTCACGAAAAGCGGCTTCGGCAATGGCTGCCTCATTCTCGCGGATGGTTACGGGAGCATCGCAGGAGAGTTTCAGCACACATGACTTCTCACAAAGTGCGGGGCAGATACGTCCCGTAAATTCGGGGAAATCATTCGTCTCGTTCAGTACTTGATAGGCTTCGCGCCATTTTCCTTTGCAGAGTGCGTCTTGAAACTCCGGTTGCTTGTTGCCCAACGGACATGCCCAATGGCAAAAAGGTACACCGCACTCCATACAGCGTGAGGCTTGGAGCTTGCGGTCGTGACTGTTCAGCGTCTGTTCCACCTGGCTGAAATCTGTGATACGTTCGTGTATCGGACGGTAGCCCGCTTCTTGGCGGGGGATATTTAAGAATGCTTTTGAATCGCCCATGATTGATAAATTGAGAATTAAAAATTGAAAATTAAGAAATAATACTCAGAGAATCGAAAATTAAAAAGAACGTGGAATTTGTAAGTACGCACTATTCTGTATTTTTTAATTCTCAATTCTCAATTTTTAATTTAATAGTCTCTTTGCATATCCGCAATCTTCTGTTGCAGCTTCTTCATCTGTTCTTCTTGCAGCACTTTCTTGTACTCGATAGGGACTACTTGGATAAACTCGTCTACGTAGTGCGTCCAGTCATCGAGTAGGATACGCGCCAGTTTGGAACCGGTGTAGAGATAATGCTGGCGGATGAGTTCGTGCAACTCCTTGCGGTATGAGGTTTCTTCAATGAGGCTTAGTTCCACCATTTCCATGTTACAGAAGTAGTCGAAGTTTCCGTCTTTGTTCCAGACGTAGGCCACACCACCGGACATACCTGCGGCAAAGTTACGTCCCGTCTGTCCGAGCACTACTACACGTCCGCCGGTCATGTATTCGCAGCAATGGTCACCCACACCCTCTACAACGGCTATTGCACCGGAGTTGCGGACGGCAAAGCGTTCGCCTACGCGACCGTTGATATATACTTCGCCGCTGGTTGCACCATACAGAAGGGTGTTTCCGGCAATTGTGTTCTTCTCGGCCTCGAAGTTGCTGCGTACAGGGGGGAGTACGGCGATACGTCCGCCACTCAGCCCTTTGCCCAGATAGTCATTGGCCTCACCTTCCAGCTTGAAGTTGATACCCGGTACGAGGAATGCTCCGAAACTCTGTCCGGCCGAGCCTTTGAACTTGACGTTCAGTGTATGTTCGGGCAGGCCTTTTGCGCCGTACTTGGCGGCGATAGCGCCGGAGAGCATCGCACCGCAGGCGCGGTCGGTGTTGGCGATGGTATATTCGAGAGAAACTTCTTTCTGTTCGTCTACGGCATTGGCGGCGGCATTCAGCATTTCCACGTCTTTTACGCGGTCGATGCCGTGTTGCTGGTTTATGATGTGGCGGATGGCGGCTCCGTTGTCCACACGCGCCAGTACTTTGTCGAAGTTGATGAGTTGATGTTTCTTGATGCCGTCATCCGGTCTGCGGATGATGAGGTCGGTACGCCCGATGATATCATCCAGTTTTTCCACTCCAATCTCTGCCAGATACTCGCGTACTTCGCGGGCAAGGAAGGTAAAGTAGTTCACAAGGTATTCGCTACGGCCGATGAAACGTTTGCGCAGTTCCGGGTTCTGGGTGGCTACACCTACGGGACATGTGTTTTGGTTACACTTGCGCATCATCACGCATCCCAATACGATGAGGGCAGCGGTGGCGAAACCGTATTCTTCCGCACCGAGCATGGCCATGAGTACTACGTCGCGTCCGGTTTTCAGTTGTCCGTCCACTTGCAGCAGCACTTGTCCGCGCAGCCCGTTCAGTACCAGTGTCTGTTGCGTCTCACTCAGTCCGAGTTCGGGCGAGATGCCGGCATATCGGATGGAACTTGCGGGTGATGCGCCTGTACCGCCTTCGGCGCCGGAGATGACGATGAGGTCGGCTTTGGCTTTCGCCACACCTGCGGCGATAGTTCCCACACCGCTTTCGGCTACCAGCTTCACGCTGATTTTGGCTTTCGGATTGACGTTCTTCAAGTCGAAGATAAGCTGTGCCAGGTCTTCGATGGAATAGATGTCGTGATGGGGCGGGGGAGAAATCAATGAAATACCTGGAATGGAGTGGCGCGTGCGGGCAATCACTTGGTCTACTTTGAATCCCGGCAACTGGCCGCCTTCACCCGGCTTGGCGCCTTGTGCCACTTTTATCTGTATTTCGTCGGCATTCACCAGATATTCCGTAGTGACCCCGAAACGTCCGGATGCTACCTGTTTGATGGCACTGCGCATTTCAGTTCCGAAGCGTGCGGCATCTTCACCGCCTTCACCCGTATTGCTTCGCCCGTGCAGTTTATTCATGGCAACCGCCATTGCCTCATGCGCTTCCTGACTGATGGCTCCGAAAGACATGGCGCCCGTAACGAAACGTTTCAGAATGCTTTCCACCGGTTCCACCCTGTCTATGGAAATGGGGTTGTGACGGAAGTCGAGAAAGTCGCGCAGGAAGATAGGCTTTTCTTTCTCATCGACCAAGCGGGTAAACTCTTTGAATTTCTTGTAACTGCCCAGACGAGTAGCTATTTGCAGGGTACTGATAGTCTCCGGGTTCCAAGCGTGCTTTTCTCCGTCCTTACGGTATGCGTACAGTCCTTTGTTTGGCAATAGGGGAGCTTCACCACCATCATTCTTCATGCGCGTTTCTTCCTTTTTCATCGCTTCTCCTTCGTCGTGAAAAGTGATGGCGTCACGTGCCACCTCATCCAAACGGATGCCGCCGATAGCCGATTTTAATCCGCCGAAGTAAGCGTTGCTCAATTCTTCGCTCAGCCCGACAGCCTCGAATATCTTTGCGCCCCGGTAGGAGCGGATGGTGCTGATACCCATTTTGCTCATAATCTTGAACAGGCCTTTGCAAATGGCTTTGATGTAATTCTTCTCTGCGGTGGCATAGTCCAACTGTACCTCTTTCTTGGCAACGAGTTCGTTCAGTACGGCAAATGCCATATAGGGGTTCAGTGCGCTTGCACCGAACCCGAGGAGCAGTGCGGCGTGCATCACTTCGCGTATCTCGCCGCTTTCCACTACCAATGCGGTCTGTACGCGCTTTCCTACCGAAATGAGGTGGTGGTGCACTGCCGATACGGCAAGCAATGAGGGGATGGCGGCATGGACGGTATCTACGTTGCGGTCGGTCAGTACAATGTAGTTCACGCCTTCGGTGACGGACTCTTCGGCTTCCTTGCACAGGCGGTCAAGCGCTTCCTGCAGTCCTGCACGTCCTTTGGAGACTTCAAACAGTATCGGCAGCTTTACAGTCTTGAAGCCTTTATAGCGGATGTTGCAGAGAATATCCAATTGCGCATTCGTCAGGATGGGGTGGTTCAGCCGTACCATTTTGCAATGGCTTTCGTTGGGTGTCAGTATGTTCATGCCCACTGCGCCGATGTACTCGGTGAGAGACATTACCAACTCTTCGCGGATAGGGTCAATAGGCGGATTGGTGACTTGCGCAAACTGTTGGCGGAAGTAATTGTATAGTAGCTGCGGCTTGTCGGAAAGTACGGCAAGCGGGGTGTCGTTACCCATTGCGCTGACAGGCTCGGCGCCGTTGGATGCCATGGGTAGGATGATTTTCTCGACATCTTCTTTGGAGAAGCCGAACGTACGTAGCATACTGTTATAGTTGTCCACGTTGTGGGGCACTTTGCGCCCGCTTTTCAGTTCGTTCAGTTCGATGCGGTTGCTGGCGAGCCAAGTGCGGTAGGGCTTGGCTTCGGCAAGTTGCTTTTTCAGTTCGCCGTCGTAGTAAATCTCGCCTTTTTCGGTATCTATCAAAAGTATCTTGCCGGGTTGCAGACGACCTTTCTCTTTGATGTCGCCCGGTTCGAAATCCATTACGCCGACTTCACTTGCCACTACCATGATGTCGTTGTGCGTAATAAGGTAGCGTGCGGGACGCAGACCGTTGCGGTCCAACATACCACCCGCATAGCGTCCGTCGCTGAAGAGTAGTGCGGCAGGTCCGTCCCAAGGTTCCATGAGGATAGAGTGGTATTCGTAGAAGGCCTTGAGGTCTTCGCTGATGGGGTTCTTTTCGTTGAAGGATTCCGGTATGAGCATTGCCATGGCATGCGGTAGGCTGAGGCCGGACATGACAAGGAACTCCAGTACGTTGTCCAGCGAGGCGCTGTCGCTCATGTTCGGCTGGATGATGGGACGCAGTTCTTTGATGTCGCCAAGGGCGGGAGAGGACAGGACGCTTTCACGCGCTTCCATCCAGCCGCGGTTACCGCGTATGGTATTGATTTCACCGTTGTGCGCCAAGAGACGGAACGGCTGTGCCAGTCCCCACGTAGGGAAGGTGTTGGTGCTGAAACGGGAGTGCACCAGAGCCAGTCCGCTGGTGAAGTAGTTGTTTGTCAGGTCGGGGAAGTAGTTACGTAGCTGTAGGGAAGAGAGCATACCTTTATAGATGATGTTCTTCGTAGACAGCGACACGATATAGAAATCCTCTCGTGCGGCTATATCCGACCTGCGTACTTTGTTTTCTATTCTTTTCCTTATTATATAGAGACGGCGGTCGGCGGTTTCACTGTCCGTAAATCCGGTGATGAAGATTTGTTTGATGTCGGGTTCGTTGGCAAGTGCGGCCTCACCCAGTATTTCGGGGCAGGTAGGCACATTGCGCAGGTGCATCAGCGTCAATCCTTCTTTCTCTATTTCTTCAATGATGATACTCAGGATGGCTGCCCGGTCTTTCTCATCTTTCGGAAGAAAAAGCAGTCCTGTTCCGTATTTCCCTTTTTCGGGAACGGGGATGCCTTGCAGCAGGATGAATTCGTGCGGTATTTGCAGCATGATGCCGGCGCCGTCTCCGGTCTTGTTGTCGGCACCTTCCGCTCCGCGATGACGCATATTCTCCAATACTTTCAATGCGGATTCAACCAATTCATGTGATTTGCTGCCGTGAATGTTCACTAACATTCCCACACCGCAAGCGTCGTGTTCATTGGTGACATCGTACAGGCCCAACTGCATGGGCTGTCGTTGTGCGGGTTGTTTCTTTGTTTTGTTGTTAAAAAGCTCTTTGTTTTCCATTTTTGGTTTACTCTAATTTATGTAATACCTATTTATTATATCAAAATGTTTGGCAAATATAAATATTTAGTTTCAAATTGATAACAATATTCCTCGATTTGTGCCTTGTTAAATACTTACACCGGGGGATGAAGTTATAATCTGATAGAAAATACCCTTTGTTTTCTTCTAATCTTAAATCAGATTTCGTCTGTTTGCTTTAAGATTATAAATTCGACCTTTTGCTTTTAAAATATTATTTTCCTTGTCTTTTTGATAATAAAATAACTTTTTTCTACTCTTTTGATAAATAAATAGTGAAAAGGTTAACTTTATGTTCTAAAGAATATATATCTTTGCAGCGCAAATCAAATACTGATATATTATGTGTGGAATAGTAGGCTATATAGGTCAAAGAAAAGCCTACCCCATTCTTATCAAAGGTTTGAAGCGGTTGGAGTACCGCGGATACGATAGTGCAGGGGTAGCATTAATCAGTGATGACCGACAACTGAACGTGTACAAGACGAAAGGAAAGGTTTCGGATTTAGAAACTTTCGTTACTCAAAAAGATATTTCCGGTAGTATAGGTATTGCACATACCCGCTGGGCTACACATGGAGAACCTTGTTCCGTTAATGCTCATCCTCATTATTCCTCTTCCGAAAGATTCGCTCTTATTCACAACGGTATCATTGAAAATTACGCCGCCCTTAAAGACAAACTCCAAGCCAAAGGCTATACTTTTAAAAGTAGTACCGACACCGAGGTACTGATACAACTCATAGAATACATTCAGGTTATAAACCGCATCGATTTACTGACTGCCGTGCAACTGGCTTTGCAGGAGGTTATCGGTGCATATGCCATTGCCGTGCTCGACAGGGAGAATCCTGATGAGATTATTGCTGCGCGCAAAAGCAGTCCGTTGGTGGTGGGTATCGGGCAGGATGAATTCTTCTTGGCATCCGATGCCACTCCGATTGTGGAATATACGGACAAGGTGGTCTATCTGGAAGATGAGGAGATAGCCGTTATTCGTTACGGGGAGAAACTGAAAGTGGTGAATCTCAAGAATGTGGAGTGCCCGCACGAGGTAAAGACGGTGGCGCTCAATCTCGGTCAGTTGGAGAAGGGCGGTTATCCGCATTTCATGTTGAAGGAGATTTTTGAGCAACCCGATTGTATTCACGACTGTATGCGCGGACGCATTAATCTGGAGGGTACTAACGTGGTGCTTTCCGCCATTATAGATTATAAGGAACGTCTGCTTGCTGCCAAACGTTTTGTAATTGTGGCTTGTGGCACGTCGTGGCACGCTGCGCTTATAGGCAAACATCTGATAGAGAGTTTCTGCCGCATTCCGGTGGAAGTGGAGTATGCTTCGGAATTTCGTTACCGAGACCCGGTGATTGACAGTAGTGATGTGGTGATTGCCATTTCGCAAAGCGGGGAGACAGCCGATACGCTGGCTGCCATAGAACTTGCCAAAAGCCGTGGTGCATTTATATATGGCATCTGTAATGCTATCGGTTCGAGTATTCCGCGCGCTACGAATACGGGGTCTTACATTCATGTAGGGCCGGAAATAGGTGTGGCGTCCACCAAAGCCTTTACAGGTCAGGTAACTGTGCTCACCATGTTGGCATTGACTCTTGCACGGGAGAAGCGTACGATTGATGAAACGCAATACCTCGCCATAGTGAGGGAACTCGGACAGATTCCCGGAAAGATGAAAGAGGTGCTGAAGCTGAACGACCGTATAGCGGAGCTTTCCAAAATCTTCACTTACGCACACAATTTTATCTATCTGGGACGCGGCTACAGTTATCCCGTAGCGTTGGAAGGCGCTTTGAAGCTGAAAGAAATCTCGTACATCCATGCGGAAGGCTATCCGGCCGCCGAAATGAAGCATGGGCCTATTGCTTTGATAGATGCGGAAATGCCAGTGGTGGTTATTGCCACACAGAACGGATTGTACGAAAAAGTACTGAGCAATATACAGGAAATTAAAGCGCGCAAAGGCAGGGTGATAGCGATTGTTACCAAGGGAGATACGGTTATCGGTAAAATCGCTGACATTTGTATCGAACTTCCCGAAACAATGGAATGTCTTGACCCGTTAATAACTACGGTTCCCTTGCAACTGCTCGCTTATCACATAGCCGTATGTAAAGGCATGGATGTAGACCGACCGCGTAATCTTGCCAAGTCGGTAACGGTGGAATGACCGGAAGCGGATGATGTGTATGGGTAAAACAGAGAATGCGTTTGCCCTTGATAGATGATATGTTTTCAGAATATAAATAACGCGTTTTTAAAAGAAGTAATTACTCATTAGTAAATATATAAATGGAACAACTGAAGCATGAATGTGGCGTTGCCATGATACGCCTGCTGAAACCGCTGGAGTATTACGAAGAAAAGTACGGTACATGGATGTACGGGCTGAACAAGCTTTACCTTCTCATGGAGAAACAGCACAACCGGGGGCAGGAAGGAGCCGGACTGGCTTGCGTGAAACTGGAAGCGAACCCCGGCGAGGAATATATGTTCCGCGAACGGGCGCTCGGTTCGGGAGCTATTACCGAGATATTCGATACGGTGCAGAGCAACTTTAAAGACCTGACGAAAGAACAATTGCACGACGCCAGTTATGCAAAGCGTGTGCTTCCTTTTGTGGGAGAAGTGTATATGGGACATCTGCGTTATTCCACCACGGGGAAGTCGGGCATCTCGTACGTGCATCCGTTTCTCAGGAGAAACAACTGGCGTGCCAAGAACCTTGCCCTGTGCGGCAACTTCAACATGACGAACGTGGATGAAATCTTTGCACGCATCACCGCTATCGGCCAGCATCCTCGCAAGTATGCCGATACGTATATCATGCTGGAACAGGTGGGGCACCGGCTCGACCGCGAAGTGGAACGCCTCTTCAACCTTGCCGAAGCCGAAGGGCTGACGGGTATGGGCGTCACGCATTATATCGAAGACCATATAGACCTTGCCAACGTGTTGCGCACCTCGAGCAAAGAGTGGGACGGAGGCTATGTGATGTGCGGGCTTACCGGGAGCGGTGAGACATTCGCCGTCCGGGACCCCTGGGGCATCCGCCCTGCATTCTGGTATCAGGATGATGAAATAGCCGTGCTCGCCAGCGAACGTCCTGTGATACAGACCGCGCTCAACGTTTCCGCTGACAGCATCAAGGAGCTGCAACCGGGACAAGCCGTCCTTATCAACAAAGCCGGTAAGCTCCGTACGGTGCAAATCAATAAGCCGCGTGAGGTGAAACCTTGTTCCTTCGAGCGTATCTATTTCAGTCGCGGCAGTGACGTGGACATCTATAAGGAACGTAAACTATTGGGTGAGAAGTTGGTGCCTAACATCCTGAAAGCCATTGATAAGGATATAGACCATACCGTCTTTTCCTTCATACCGAATACGGCGGAAGTGGCCTTCTACGGAATGTTGCAGGGACTGGACGACTACCTCAACGAGGAGAAAGTCCGGCAGATTGCCGCTTTGGGACATAATCCCAGCCACGATGAGTTGGAGCGTATCCTGTCCCGTCGCATACGAAGCGAAAAGGTAGCCGTCAAAGACATCAAGCTG
Source organism: Bacteroides sp. 44_46 (assembly GCF_001915465.1). Classification (NCBI taxonomy): domain Bacteria; kingdom Pseudomonadati; phylum Bacteroidota; class Bacteroidia; order Bacteroidales; family Bacteroidaceae; genus Bacteroides; species Bacteroides sp. 44_46. Next base: position 38,390 of record NZ_MNQO01000014.1, read on the forward strand.
CGTACTTTCATCGCCGAGGGCAACAGCCGTAATGACCTTGCCGCTCATGTGTACGACATCACTTACGGCAGCCTCGTGCCCGGCGTGGACAATCTGGTTATCATAGACGACAGCATTGTGCGCGGCACTACCTTGAAACAAAGCATAATCGGCATCCTCGACCGCCTCAATCCGAAGAAGATTGTAATCGTAAGTTCCTCGCCGCAAGTGCGCTACCCCGACTATTACGGTATTGACATGGCGAAGATGAGCGAATTCATTGCTTTCAAAGCCGCCATCGAGCTGCTGAAAGAGCGTGAGATGCGCGATGTCATCGAATCCGCCTACCGCAAATCCAAGGAGCAAGCGGGGCTGCCCAAGGAGCAGATGGTGAACTACGTAAAGGAAATCTATGCTCCCTTTACCGATGAAGAGATTTCCGCCAAGATGGTGGAACTCCTGACCCCGAAAGGCACGAAGGCCAAAGTGCAGATTGTATATCAGCCTCTTGAAGGCCTGCATGAAGCCTGTCCGCGGCACCGGGGCGACTGGTACTTCAGCGGTGACTATCCCACGCCGGGCGGTGTGAAGTTGCTGAACGCGGCATTTATTAATTACATAGAACAAGTATATCAATTCTGAATATGAGAAATGTAACTTTAATCCTTGACGACGGGAGCCGCTTCTGCGGTAAGTCGTTTGGCTATGAAAAGCCGGTAGCGGGAGAGGTGGTTTTCAACACGGCCATGTCGGGTTATCCCGAAAGCCTGACCGACCCTTCGTACGCCGGCCAGTTGATGACGCTCACTTATCCGTTGGCGGGCAACTACGGTGTACCGCCTTTCACCATCGAGCCAAACGGGCTGCCTACATTCATGGAGAGTGAACACATCCATGCCGAAGCCGTTATCGTAAGTGACTATTCCGAAAATTACAGCCATTGGAATGCCGTGGAAAGCCTCGGCGACTGGCTGAAGCGTGAGCAAGTACCGGGCATTACAGGCATCGATACCCGCGAATTGACTAAAGTACTGCGCGAGCACGGCGTGATGATGGGGAGAATAGAGTTTAATGAAGAATCGGAGGAGGGAAATGAAGAATTAAGAATGAAGAATGAAGAATCGGGGCGGAAGGATGAAGAATTGCCGGCAGCGGTGTACGAGGGTGTGAACTACGTGGACCGCGTGAGCTGCAAGGAAATCATCCATTACCTGCCCGACGGCACTTCCACCCGTAGCGCAGCCCATTCTTCATTCTTCATTCCTCATTCTTCATTCAAAAAGGTTGTTCTTGTGGACTGCGGTGTCAAGACCAACATTATCCGTTGTCTGCTGAAACGGAATGCGGAGGTCATTCGCGTTCCTTGGAATTACGATTTCAACGGGCTGGAGTTCGATGGCCTGTTCATCTCCAATGGACCCGGCGATCCCGACACCTGTGATGCTGCCGTACAGAATATCCGCAAGGCGATGCAGAACGAAAAGCTGCCTATCTTCGGTATCTGTATGGGCAACCAATTGCTCTCCAAAGCCGGAGGAGCCAAGATATACAAGCTGAAATACGGACATCGCAGTCATAATCAGCCGGTGCGCATGGTGGGTACGGAACGCTGCTTCATCACCTCGCAGAATCATGGCTATGCGGTGGACAACAATACGTTGGGCGAAGACTGGGAACCGCTTTTCATCAATATGAATGACGGCTCCAACGAGGGTATTCGCCATAAGCGCAATCCCTGGTTCTCCGCGCAGTTTCATCCCGAAGCTGCCAGCGGACCGACGGATACGGAGTTCCTGTTCGATGAGTTCGTGAAGTTGCTATAAGGGTTTGACAGGTATCGAAATGTGGTTTGATATACGTTAAAACTTCGTTTGATGTACATCAAAAAAGATTCGGATGCCTGTGAAAACCGATTGTTGGTATAATCAAATTTAGACAAATGAAAGAAAACAATATAAAGAAAGTCCTGTTGCTTGGCTCCGGCGCACTGAAAATCGGTGAGGCGGGAGAGTTTGACTATTCCGGCTCGCAGGCGCTCAAGGCATTGAAAGAAGAAGGTATCCATACCGTACTTATCAACCCGAACATCGCTACGGTGCAGACCTCTGAAGGTGTGGCCGACCAGATTTACTTCCTGCCCGTTACCCCTTATTTCGTGGAGAAAGTTATCGAGAAAGAACGCCCCGACGGCGTTATGCTCGCTTTTGGCGGACAGACGGCGTTGAACTGCGGCGTGGAGCTTTACAAGAAGGGTGTTTTTGAGCAATACGGTGTAAAGGTGCTCGGTACTCCCGTGCAGGCTGTCATAGATACGGAAGACCGTGAGATATTCGTCCGGAAGCTGGATGAAATCAATGTAAAGACCATTCAGAGCGAGGCTGTGGAGAATGCCGAAGATGCCCGTCGCGCCGCTGCGGAACTGGGTTATCCGGTGATAGTGCGTGCAGCCTATGCGCTGGGCGGACTGGGGTCGGGCTTCTGCGACAATGAGGAAGAATTGAATGTGCTGGTGGAAAAGGCTTTCTCCTTCTCTCCGCAAGTATTGGTGGAGAAATCCTTGCGCGGCTGGAAAGAAGTGGAGTATGAGGTGGTACGCGACCGTTTCGACAACTGCATAACGGTCTGCAATATGGAGAACTTCGACCCGCTGGGCATCCACACAGGGGAATCTATCGTGATTGCTCCGTCGCAGACATTAAGCAATACGGATTATCACAAACTGCGTGAACTGGCTATCCGCATCATCCGCCATATCGGTATTGTGGGCGAGTGCAATGTACAGTATGCCTACGACCCGGAAAGCGAAGACTATCGTGTAATAGAGGTAAATGCCCGCTTGAGCCGTTCGTCTGCACTTGCCTCTAAGGCAACGGGTTATCCGCTCGCTTTCGTAGCCGCCAAACTCGGATTGGGCTACGGGCTTTTCGACCTGAAGAATTCCGTTACCAAGACTACCAGCGCATTCTTTGAGCCGGCGCTGGACTATGTGGTTTGTAAGATTCCCCGTTGGGATTTGGGCAAGTTTCATGGCGTAGATAAGGAACTGGGTTCAAGCATGAAGTCTGTCGGCGAGGTCATGGCTATCGGACGTACTTTTGAAGAAGCTATTCAGAAGGGGTTGCGCATGATAGGACAGGGGATGCATGGCTTTGTGGAGAACAAGGAGCTGGTTATCCCCGATATCGATAAAGCGCTCCGCGAGCCTACGGACAAGCGTATCTTTGTCATCTCCAAGGCTTTTCGTGCCGGATATACCGTAGAACAGGTGCATGGATTGACAAAAATAGACCGCTGGTTCTTGGAGAAACTGATGAATATAATGAACACCAGCAAGGAACTGCACGAGTATTCGGAAGCTGTCTGCCATTCAACAGCCGCCTGTCATTCGGAGCGCAGCGGCGACTCTCTGCCCCTTGCGCTTTCAAAGGAGCAGTTTCTTCACTCCGTCCGGAATGACAAAACAGCGCGGGAGCTGTTACGCAAGGCCAAGATACAGGGCTTCTCCGATTTGCAGATAGCCCGCGCTCTCGGTTTGGAACGCTATATGGATAGCGAGGACGGCATACTTGCCATACGTGCGTTGCGCAAGAGCATGGGTATTCTGCCCGTAGTGAAACAAATAGATACCCTTGCCGCCGAATATCCCGCGCAGACCAACTATCTGTATTTGACGTATAGCGGCATTGCCAATGATGTGCATTACCTGGGCGACCGTAAGTCTATCGTTGTACTCGGTTCGGGCGCGTATCGCATCGGCTCCTCGGTAGAGTTCGACTGGTGCGGTGTACAGGCATTGAACACTATCCGCAAGGAGGGCTATCGCAGCGTGATGATTAATTACAATCCCGAAACCGTATCCACGGACTACGATATGTGCGACCGCCTCTATTTCGACGAACTCACCTTCGAGCGTGTCATGGACATCCTCGAGCTGGAAAATCCGCATGGGGTAATCGTTTCTACGGGCGGCCAGATACCGAACAACCTTGCCATGCGTCTTGATGCGCAGAATGTGCCCATCCTCGGCACAAGCGCCAAGAGCATTGACAACGCCGAAGACCGGGACAAGTTCTCCGCCATGCTGGACCGTATCGGTGTAGACCAGCCCGAATGGCGGGCGCTTACTTCACTGGAAGACATCAACGCTTTTGTCGATAAGGTGGGATTCCCGGTGTTGGTTCGTCCCAGTTACGTGCTATCCGGTGCGGCAATGAACGTTTGCTCCAATCAGGAAGAGCTGGAACGCTTCTTGCAGTTGGCGGCAAACGTATCGAAGAAGCATCCGGTAGTCGTGAGCCAGTTCATAGAGCATGCCAAGGAAGTGGAAATGGATGCCGTAGCGCAGAATGGGGAAATCATCGCGTATGCTATCAGCGAGCATATAGAGTTTGCCGGCGTACATTCCGGCGATGCCACTATCCAGTTTCCGCCGCAGAAGCTTTATGTGGAGACGGTACGTCGCATCAAGCGTATCAGTCGGGAGATTGCCCGGGAACTGAATATCTCCGGTCCGTTCAATATTCAGTATCTCGCCAAGGACAACGACATCAAGGTGATTGAATGTAACCTGCGTGCCAGCCGTTCGTTCCCGTTCGTAAGCAAGGTACTTAAAATCAACTTTATCGAACTGGCTACGAAAGTGATGCTCGGCATTCCTGTACAGAAGCCGGACAAGAACCTCTTCGACCTCGATTACGTAGGAATCAAGGCCTCTCAGTTCTCCTTCAACCGCCTGCAAAAGGCAGACCCTGTACTGGGTGTGGATATGGCGTCTACGGGCGAAGTGGGGTGTATAGGCAGTGACACTTCCTGTGCCATTCTCAAGGCGATGCTCTCTGTCGGTTATCGTATTCCGCAAAAGAACATCCTGCTCTCTACCGGTACTCCGAAACAGAAGGTGGATATGCTTTCCGCAGCTCGTATGCTTCAGAAGAAAGGATATAAACTGTTTGCCACCGGTGGTTCAAGCAAGTTTCTTACGGAGAATGGTGTGGAGAATACCCGCGTCTATTGGCCGAGCGAACCCGATATGCAGCCGCAGGCACTCGAAATGCTGCACAAGAAAGAAATTGATATGGTGGTGAATATTCCAAAGAACCTCACCGCGGGCGAGTTGGACAACGGCTACAAGATACGCCGTGCCGCTATCGACCTCAATATTCCGCTGATTACGAACGCACGTCTGGCAAGCGCCTTTATCAATGCCTTCTGTACGATGACACCGGATGATTTGGCTATCAAGTCTTGGGAGGAGTATAAATAACAGTCCATTACTGTTTGTTTCTTTTCAGGTACGGATTTCACGGAAAGAGGATAAGTAAATCCGTGTAATCCGTGTCTGAAAGAAATCATCCGGTGCATTTTGGCTTCTTGTTTTTATAATAATCGTTATTTCAGCAGCGTACCCGTCGCCTTTAAATAAGCGACATAGTTCAAGTACAGCCGGAAATGTGTATCTACTTTGGTTTCGTACGCTTGCTGCCACATGGCTTGCGCTTCCAGATGGTCGGACAGTGTTTCCAGTCCCACATCATATTGGCTGCGGCTCACTCTCATATTCTCTTCCGCCTGTTGCAGGGAACGTTCGGCGATGGAGCTTTCCAGCCGGGCTTCATCGAGGTTGTTGGCGGCTTGTGTAAGTTCCAGTAACATCTGTTCGTTCATATTCTCCTGTTCAAGGCGGGTTTGTTCCAGTTTGGCTTTGGCCGCACGTACTTTGCCGGTACGTTCGCCGAAATGGAAAAGAGGTACGCTTACGTTCAGGAGAACGGAGAAACTGCCCTTATCAAACAAATTCTGATTGTTCACTTCCAGGCCGTGAATATAGTCGTATGAACCTTTTACACCGATTTGGGGCAGTAACTCGCTGCGGTTTAACTTAACCTGTTGCTTGGCAATGGCTACTTGCTGATTCAGTATGGCATATTCGGGACGGGCGGAGATATCCGATATCTGCAGTTGGATGTCCTGTTCCACTTCGGGAAAACTGTCGGAAGTCCGTATGTCCGTGCCCAAAGGCTTGCCGATGTAATGGCAGAGATTCATGGTTGCCAGACGGAGCGCATTGCCGGCCTTGCGGATATTAAGTTCGCTCTCATTCAGTTTTACCTGCACTTTCAGCACATCGTTCCGGGGCTTCAGACCATGCTTATGGGCGCTCTCAACATTCTTCATCAATTCTATAAGCACGGCGTTGTACTTCTCGGCCACTTTCTTCATCTCTTTGGCTTTGATGACCTGCGCATAGGCTTGGTCTGTTTTCACGATAACCTCCGAGGCTGTCAGCGTTTCGTTCATCCGCGCCATTTCTTTGCCCAATAAAGACAGTTTGTAGGCCGCACGAATTTTGCCGCCCATATACAGCGGCTGTTCTATTTGTACACCGCCCATATATACCATGCCTATCTTATAGTTCAGGTCTACTCCGGGGAAATAGGCGAAACCGTTGTTGGGCAGAAACTGTCCTGCGGCATCGGGCAGGAAAGTGGGCAGATTGCCGCCGGCTATGCCGAAGCTGCCGTCCGCCGTACTGTAAATACCCGTTCCGCTGAGGGTGAAGTTGGGGAAGAAATTACCTTTGTAACTCTTTGCGGTGTAGCGCGCGCTTTCCGTTTGCTTGGCGGAGGCCGCCATCTCTTTATTGTATTTCAACGCCATTTCCCTGCATTGCTCCAAGGTAAGCGTCTCCTGTGCGGAGATACCGGCAGAGAACAGCAGAGAGGTGAGGATGATTATTTTCTTTTTCATCATTGTTCGTTTTTTATATGAAAGAATAATGCATACAGGATGGGGATGAAGAGGAGCGTTATCAGCGTTCCGAATGTAAGGCCGCCCATAATGGAAGCCGCCAGCGAACCGAACATGGCATCGGGCAGCAGCGGTATCATGCCTAAAATGGTAGTCAGCGCCGCCATTGTCACAGGACGGAGACGGCTTTGGGCGCTGTCCACCAATGCCGTAATCGGTTCTATCCCCTGATTCAGTTGAAGAGTGATTTCATCCATTAGCACGATGCCGTTCTTGATGAGCATACCTATCAGTCCCAGTGTGCCCACAATTGCTACGAAGTTGAACGTTTTACCCGTAAGCAACATCACCGCCACCACTCCCACAAGAATCATGGGGAGACAACAGAAGATGATAATCGGTTTGCGGTAGTCCTTGAACAGCATAATCAGGATGGCAATCATCAGTATGATAGCCAGCGGGAAGTTCTTGAACAAATATTTCATGGACTGGTCGCTTGCATTCTTTTCTCCTTGCCAATGCAGGGTGTAGCCGTCGGGCAATTCTATCTGCTCTATCTTTTGTGCAATGGTTTGCCGCGCTTTTTCCGTTTCTATGCCGGGAGCGGGCGAGCATTGCACACGCTGGCTGCGCTGTCCGTTGTAGCGTGGCACTACGGGATCTTCCCAACGGATGTCTATGCTCTTGCTGATTTGTTTCAGCGGAGTACTGCCCATGAGGCTTTCCACCAGCTCTTCTTTACTCAGGGTACCGGCTTTCAGCTTGACCATGGTTTCTTCATTCAGCAGTCCGTTCAGAGAGGGAAGGGCGGAGAATACCTGTGTGTTGCCCAAGTCTTCTATCGGCCGCCCTTGCTCGTCCAGACATTTCATATAGATATTGTCGCGGTGTATGCCTTCGTAGAAAGAGCCGATAGGTATGCCGCCGTTCACGGAAAGGAGAGACATGCTTACGTCGTTACGGCTGAGGCCTGATGCCCGGGCTGCCGCCTGATCGTATTCAATGGAAAGTACAGGTATCTGCGGTTCCCAGTCGGTGGTGATGAGACATACTTCCGGGGTATTCTCCATAATGCTCCGTACACTGTCCGCCAACTGATGCAGCACGGCGGGATCAGGCCCCATGAATTGAGCTTCGATGGGGTACTTCTTGAACATCAGGTTGTAGCGTTTCAGTTTCACATAGGCATCGGGATAATGCCGTGTCAGGTAGTCCTGTATTTCATCCATATTGTCTACCAGGGCGTCCGGTGAGGTGAAGTCGATAATCAGCTCGCCGTAAGACAGCGACGGATTGGCGATGCTGCGCACCAGATTGTAACGCCCCGGTGTGCCGCCTATGGAAGCGGTGACGTGGGTAATCTCCTTGCGTGTTTTCAGATAGGCTTCTATTTCCCTTAAATCTCTTGCCACACGGGTGGAGTTATTGCCCTCGGGCAATTTGTATTCCATATATAACTGGTCGTACACCATATCCGGGAAGAACCCCTGACGCATATATCCGTAGCCGAATATGGAAAGCCCTAACAGAGCCGCCATTGCCAGTACAAAGCTCCAACGGTGTGCCAGTCCGAAATATAGGGCGGTGCGCAACAAGGCATAGGTACGCCCTTTGTATTCACGTTTTCCGGTAGCGCTGACTTCTACTGTGGGGTGCAGCCTGCGATTGGCCATTAGGGGTACGTGCACCAATGCCAGTACCCAGCTTAGCAGCAGGGAGACAGCCAGCACAATGAAAAGGTCGCGGGTGTACACTCCGGCGGTGTCCGGTGACATGAAGATGGGAAGAAAGGCGATGATGGCTATCAGGGTGGCTCCCAGCAGAGGCATCGCTGTCTGGCGGCCGATGGCGGTCATGGCTTCCATACGGCTCTTCCCGGCTTTCAGGTCTACCAATATGCCGTCCACGATGACGATGGCGTTATCCACCAGCATACCCATGGCCAACACGAAGGCGGCCAGCGATACGCGCTGCATGGTTCCGCCCGCCGTTTGCAGGAACAGGAAGGAGCCGAATACGGTGACAACCAGACTGATTCCGATAATGACTCCGCTCTTGAATCCCATAGCCAGCATCAGAATGACTACAACGATAATGACGGATTCAATCAGGTTGATTACGAAAGTCCCCAAAGAAGCTCCTACACGCTCCGGCTGATAGAACACTTTGTGGCACTCTACACCGGCGGGCAGGCGGTTTTCTTTCAGCTGCGCCAGTTTCTTCTCTACGGCGGCGCCGACTTTTACAATATCCGATCCGCTGGCGGCCGCGACAAGAATGCCTTGCGCCCGTTCGCTGTCGAAGAACAGTTCGTTGCGGGTAGGTTCTTCGTATCCTTTTTCGATACGGGCAATGTCGCGCATACGGAGTTGGTCGTCGTCATGTCCCTGAATCAGCATATTGCCTATGTCTTCTACCGTCTTGAATTTATCGCTGACAGTGACGCGGATGCGGTTGTCTCCGTTGTCGTAATAACCGCTGTATGTAGTCTTGTTCTGTCCGTTCAGGGTAGTGAGAACTTCGGCAGGTTTCACGCCGAGGTTTGCCATGCGGTCTTGCAACAGGGAGATGTTGATACATTCGGGACGTTTGCCGTACAGCTCCACTCGGTCTACGTCTTCCATGTCACTGATTTCCCGCTTGATGAGTTCGGCATAGTCAGACAGTTCACGGTCGGACAGTCCGTCGCCTGTCAGTGCATAGAACATTCCGTACACATTGCCGAAATCATCTTTGACGATAGGGGTACCCGCTCCGTCGGGAAGCAGGGCGCAAGCGTCGTGTACCTTGCGGCGCAACATGTCCCAGCATTGCTCCACCTCTTCATCCCGGGTGGTAGTGGTCAGTTCTACCTGTATCAGCGAAAGGTCGTTGTAAGAGTAGCTTTCCACATTGTCTATGTTTCCCATGCTGCGGATGCTCTTTTCCAGCACATCCGTCACTTCCAATTCCACTTGGTGGGCGGATGCTCCCGGATATGTGGTCACCACCATGGCAAGTTTCACTTTAATTTCCGGGTCTTCTAGTTTACTCATCTGGTAGCAGGAGAGAATTCCGCCGATAAGCAGCACCGTCACCAGAAAATAGATAAGGTTACGGTTCTTAAATGCCCATTTACTTATATCCATATAACTGATATTTTAGATGTAAATCAATGTTACAACAGTCCGCCGATATTTGTCTTACTGGCAGCGGGCAGAGGTTTTACGGTTTCTCCGTTCTGTATGTGGTGTATTCCGGCGGACACGACCAGTTCTCCGGGTTTCAGTTCATCGGATGTGATGATGCAGCGTCCGTCACTCATCAGGCGCACTATGGTTACTTCGCGGCGGCTCACCTTATTGTCGGACGGGGTGTATACAAATACACCGGCCTTGCCGTCTTTCTGCAGAATGGCATTGCAGGGTACGGACATACTGTGGGTATCGTCATTATCGCAACGGATGGTAACCATTGTATTCATGCCGGGCGAAGGAACGGGTTGTTTGTCCGCAACCAGTTGCAGGCGCATGGTGTACAGTTGGTTTGCATTGGCTTTGGGAGTGACGCTGATAAGCTTCAACGGGTAACTCCGGTCCGGATAAATGTCGAATGTGCAGTGATATTGGTTGAATTGCTCACGCCGGATATATTCGGCTGCAGGCAGATTTATCTCTACTTCCGGTGCACCGCCACTAATCATGGACAGGACAGGCATGCCGGCGCCTATTGTCTCGTGCGCTTCGAACAGACGTTTTTGTATATAGCCGTTGAAGGGAGCGTAAAGGCGGGTGTAACCCAGCTGGTCTTTGTGGTGCTGATATTTGGCGGTGATTTGTTTCAGTCCGTACACAGCCTTGTCGTTGGCGCTGGGAGTAGTCCCGTTCTCTTTGTACAGGGCCATTACGCGTTCCGCTTCCGCTTTTATCTGTTTGTATTCGGCTTCTGTGGCGTCCAGTTGTACTTGGTAGTCCGTCGGGTCCAGTTCGGCAAGCAACTGTCCCACTTGTACACGGGCGCCGTCTTTTACATATATCTTCCGGATAGTTCCGCTTACCCTGAATGCGAGGCTGATGTCCTGTGCCGCTTTTACCTTTCCGGGATATTGCAGATAGGTCTGTCCGTTGGCGGAAGTAACCGTATCTATTTTTACAGTCTGGTATTCTCTTGCATCTTTCGTGCTACTGTTGCAGGATGCAAGTAAGCATGTGGTAATGCTCGCTAAAACCCAATAAATTCGTTTCATAATTTACAGTATATTAGTTTTGTGACAAAACTACTCAGTAACCGCTATATAGAAAAGGTTTATAAGGTTTATAAACTGTTCTGTTTATGACATCCTGATAAGGAAAAACAGACCATTTCCGGTTTATTATGTTTTCTGGTATTCGGCAGGCGTCATTCCCGTCATTCTCTTGAAGAATTTCGAGAAGAAAGACGGATTGGGAAAGTTCAATTCATCCGATATTTGGAAGATTAGCAGGTCGCTGTGCTTCAGCAGCACTTTTGCTTCGAGAACAACGGATTGGTTGATCCATTGCATTACCGTCTGTCCGCTTGCCTCACGTATAATGGTGCTCAGATAATGAGGGGTCAGGCATAGCTTGTCGGCATAGAAGTCGACGGAACGTTCTTGCTTGCTATGTTCGTTTACAAGGGCTATGAAACGGCGGAATATTTCTTCCCGGCGCGAAAGGCGCAGGGGAGTGGTTGTGCGCGTTTGCTCGTAAGTATACTTAAGATTGTAAAGCAGGGAAATGATGAAGTGCTGTACGGTTTCACGACGGTAGGGCGAGGAATGGAGTATATTCCACAGCAGGGTAAAAAACATCTCCGCCTGTGTCCATTCTTCCTCATTAAGTGACAGTACGATACCGTTTCTCGTGTAAGTTTCCGACAGGATAGAACCGGGCAGGGCGGGTAGAAAATTACAGGCGGGCACTATGACTTGAAAATCGTAGTCGGGACTGATTTCAAGTAATTCTATCAGGGAGTTGTCGGGGATTATAATAATTTGATGAGCGGATACTTCGTATTCGATAAGGTTGATGGAGATTCGTCCTGTTCCTTGCAGAATACGGATGATTCGTCCTTCTTTGGCACGGTAGGGCTGTCCGGTATGGAACAACTTGCTTCCCATTTGTATGAAACTGATAACCATACCCAAATCATCGTTTATAAAGCGATATTCCAGGTGGTTGATGATGTCCAGCTTATAACGGATATCATCGAATGCAACGCTTATAGGTCTGTTCTTTTCCATGTTTATAAATAGTAAGTAATTCAGTGGTAAAGATAATAAAGTATTCATATCGTTTGCCTTTTTCTACAAAAAGCCGTACTATTGGAACATCTTTGCCAACAAATAGGTTGTAAGCATACTAAGTTATGCGTCTATCTTTGCATTGTGCTAAATAAATAAGAAACAGATATGGATATGAAACAAGTAATTCTCTCTTTAACCTTTCTTCTTACGGCTACGTTGGCTCACGCCCAGCTTACTTTGGATGAGTGCCAACGTCAGGCGCAGGTTAATTATCCGTTGGTACGCCGGTACGGACTGATAGAAAAGGCACGTGAGTATGACCTTTCCAATGCCGGAAAGGGATATCTGCCCCGGTTCTCTTTGTCGGGCAAGGCTACGTATCAAAGTGATATAACGCAACTTCCCGTCGAAATACCGGGTATCAATGTAAAGACCGCTCCCAAAGACCAGTACCAGGTGATGCTTGAATTGCAGCAAACCATTTGGGACGGTGGGGATATCCGTAACAGGAAACGTCTGACACGTGCGGCATCGGATGTGGACATGGAAAAGCAGAATGTGGATATGTACGCGTTGAACGACCGCGTCAACCAGTTGTTTTTCGGTATCCTGTTGCTGGACGAACAGCTGAAGCAGAGCCAACTTTTGCAGGATGATTTGGGAAGAACGCACAAGCAAGTATCAAACTATATAATAAACGGTATAGCCACTCAAAGCGATTTGGATGCCGTCAGTGTGGAACAACTGAATGCCAAACAACGCCGCATCGAGCTGGAAACATCGCGTCAGGCATACCTAAACATGCTTTCCGCTTTTATGGGACAGGAAATCCCTTCCGGAACTACTTTGCGGAAGCCCGTACTGGAAGATACGGGTAGTATGGCAAACGGAATGAATAACCGTCCCGAACTTCGCCTTTTTGAGGCTCAGGGAGAACAGCTCAGAGTACAGGAATCTACGCTGAATGCAAGGGTAATGCCACGTTTCGGGCTTTTTGTACAGGGCGCTTATGGCAATCCGGGTTTGAATATGCTGAAAGATGAATTTGATGCATATTATGTGGCAGGTATACGTATGTCATGGAACTTCGGCAGTCTGTATACTCTAAAGAATGACCGCCGCAGGATAGACAACAGTCGCCGGCAGATAGAAACCGGCAGAGACGTGTTTCTCTTCAATACCCGTTTGCAGGCTACGCAGCAGGATGCGGGTGTATGGTCCATGCGCAGGCAAATGGCGAATGACGATGAAATCATCCGTTTACGTGAGAATATCCGCCGTGCAGCCGAAGCCAAAGTAGAGAACGGGACGCTGACCGTCACCGATATGCTCCGTGAGATAACCAATGAAAATCTGGCGCGCCGTACCAAGGCATTGCATGAAGTGCAGCTGTTGATGAATATCTGGCAGTTGAAATATACTTTAAATAATTGAGACTTTAGAATTGACAGTAACAATAAAATCCTATAATATGAAATCATTTAAATTATTGCCGGTATTGTTCCTTCTTGGCGCTTGCAGTAGCGGCACGCCCGAATATGACGCTACGGGAACTTTTGAAGCTACCGAGGTTATAGTCTCTGCCGAAGCGTCCGGAAAGATACTCGGTTTGGATGTGGAAGAAGGTACGACCTTGAAAGCCGGGCAGGAAGTCGGCATCATCGACACGGTTCAGCTCTATCTGAAAAAACTTCAGCTGGAAGCCAGCGCCAAGTCTGTGGAAGGGCAACGCCCCGATATTCTGAAACAGGTGGCGGCAACCAAAGAACAAATTCTTCAGGCGCAACGCGAGCGTGACCGTGTGGCCAATCTGCTTCGTGTAGGTGCGGCTAATCAGAAGCAATTGGATGACGCCGAATCGCTACTTAAAGTACTCCGCAAACAACTTACCGCTCAAAACTCCACGCTGCGGAACAGCGACCAAAGCCTGACGTGGCAGAGCTCGTCGGTAGGTATCCAGGTCGCGCAGATGGAAGACCAGTTGAAGAAGTGCCATATCATTTCCCCGTTGACAGGAACTGTTCTTGCCAAATATGCAGAAGCGGGAGAACTGGCGGCACCGGGCACTCCGTTATTCAAGATTGCTGATATGGAACAGATTTATCTGCGCGTCTATATCACTTCCGAACAATTGTCCGAAGTGCAGCTGGGGCAGAAGGTGACAGTCTATTCCGATTATGGTAAAGATGTAAGGAAAGAATATCCTGGAATTGTCATTTGGATTTCGGACAGTTCCGAGTTTACTCCCAAGACGATTCTTACGAAAGATGAGCGTGCCAATTTGGTATATGCCATTAAAGTGGCTGTGAGAAATGACGGTATGTTGAAAATCGGAATGTATGGAGGAGTGGATTTTAACGACTGATAATGTATAGTTAGTATTTTGTAATTCATCATTCAACAACGTCATGAACTTTGCAGTAACTGTCGATAACGTCTTTAAGCGTTACGGCCGGGTGGAGGCCTTGCAAGGCGTCTCTCTCTCCGTCCGTCCGGGTGAACTTTTCGGAATCATCGGGCCTGACGGTGCGGGGAAAACGTCACTGTTCCGTATTCTTACCACTTTGTTGCTTGCCGATGAGGGTAAGGCTACGGTATGTGGATTGGATACGGTGAAAGATTATAAGGCTATCCGCCAACGGGTAGGGTATATGCCCGGACGTTTCTCTCTCTATCAAGACCTGACGGTAGAAGAAAACCTGAGTTTCTTCGCTACGGTTTTTCATACTACCATTGAGGAGAATTATGATTTGGTGCGTGATATCTACCGACAGATAGAACCTTTTCGTACACGTCGTGCCGGGGCCTTGTCCGGTGGTATGAAGCAGAAGCTTGCCCTTAGTTGCGCGCTTATCCATAAGCCGGATATTCTTTTTCTGGATGAGCCTACCACGGGGGTAGACCCTGTTTCTCGCAAAGAATTTTGGGAAATGCTCCGCCGTCTCAAAGAACAGGGTATCACCATCATAGCCTCTACTCCGATTATCGACGAGGCACGCCAATGCGACCGTATTGCCTTTATCAATGAAGGCCGGATACATGGTATTGATACTCCCGGCCGTATTCTGAAACAATTTGCGGACATACTTTGTCCTTCGGGACTGTTACACGAGAAAGCGGATAACCGTGAGAATCATGTAATCGAAGTGGACGGACTGACCAAACGTTTCGGTACGTTTACGGCTGTCGACCATATTTCCTTCAAAGTACGCCAAGGTGAAATCTTCGGCTTTCTGGGTGCCAATGGAGCCGGTAAGACTACCGCTATGCGTATGCTCACAGGTTTAAGCTATCCTACGGACGGCAAAGCTTGTGTCGCAGGCTTTGATGTTGCCACCCAATCCGAAGCCGTGAAAAAGAACATCGGTTATATGAGTCAGAAGTTTTCCTTGTATGAAGATCTCAAAGTATGGGAAAATATCCGCCTTTTTGCCGGTATCTATGGAGTGCCCGAAACCGAGATTGCCTCGAGAACAGATGAACTGCTTCTACGTCTGGGACTGGAACAAGAGCGTGATACGCTCGTTAAGAATCTGCCGCTGGGGTGGAAACAGAAGCTCGCTTTTTCGGTCTCCATTTTTCATCATCCCAAGATTGTTTTTCTGGATGAACCTACGGGCGGTGTCGATCCTGCCACCCGCCGCCAGTTTTGGGAGTTGATTTATCAGGCTGCCGATCAGGGTATCACTGTTTTTGTCACAACCCATTTTATGGATGAGGCGGAGTATTGCGACCGTATTTCTATCATGGTGGACGGTGTAATCCGTGCGCTTGATACTCCCGACAGACTGAAACAACAGTTTGGAGCGGCTACCATGGACGATGTTTTTCAACAGTTGGCCCGTGAGGCTGTAAGAGCGGCCGATTGATACAGATATAAAATTCAAAACTGATTGTGATATAACCATGAAACAATTCATAGCTTTTGTCCGAAAAGAATTCTTTCACATCTTCCGCGACCGGCGTACGATGCTGATTCTGATGGGTATGCCCATTGTGCAGATTATCCTTTTCGGCTTTGCCATCACTACGGAGGTAAAGAATGTGCGTGTTGCCGTTCTCGACCCTTCCAATGATGTCGTAACCCGGCGCATTATCGACCGTGTGGATGCCAGTGAGTATTTCACTGTTATCCGCCGTCTGCATTCCCCCGAAGAAGTAGACCGTTTTTCCAGGAGCGGGGATATTGATATGGCAATAGTCTTTAGCGAACGTTTCTCGGACAATCTCTACACCGGTGAGGCCGGAGTACAGATTATTTCCGATGCCACCGACCCCAATATGGCTACCATGCAGGCCGGATATGCCACAAATATTATCTCTATGACGGGACAGGAGATGCTTCCGCCCGGAGTACGCGCCTCTGCCATTGTGCCCCAGGTCAAGCTGCTTTACAATCCGCAAATGAAGAGTGCCTATAATTTTGTTCCCGGTGTTATGGGCCTTATCCTGATGCTGATTTGTGCAATGATGACTTCTATCTCCATAGTACGCGAAAAGGAAACGGGAACTATGGAAGTGCTACTGGTTTCTCCCGTAAAACCGCTGTTTATCATCCTTGCCAAAGCAGTGCCATACTTCGTTTTGTCATTTGTCAATCTGATAACGATTCTGTTGCTCTCTGTCTATGTTCTTCATGTGCCGGTTGCGGGCAGCCTGTTTTGGCTGATTGTAGTGTCATTGCTTTTTATTTTCGTATCATTGGCTTTGGGACTGCTCATTTCTACCGTAACCCGTACGCAGGTAGCTGCTATGCTGGTGTCCGGATTAATGCTGATGATGCCTACCATGCTGCTTTCGGGAATGATATTTCCTATCGAGAGCATGCCTGTTATTTTACAAGGTATTTCTACTGTGATTCCTGCGCGTTGGTATATTCAGGCGGTACGTAAATTGATGATAGAGGGGGTGGATATATCACTGGTGCTGACCGAAATCAGTATACTGACCATTATGGCGGTATTTCTGATAACCGTTAGCTTCAAGAAATTCAAGAACCGGTTGGAATGATGCCGTTTCAATTGTATTAAGTATATAAGATGTGTCATGACCGTAGAGTATAAACAGTAGTATCCTTATGATTAAATATCTGATAGAAAAAGAATTCAAGCAGCTGTTTCGCAACTCATTCTTGCCAAAGCTGATTTTCATATTCCCATGTATGATTATGATATTGATGCCTTGGGCTGCCAACTTGGAGATAAAGAATATCAATCTGAATATTGTGGATAATGACCATAGTGTTGTGTCACGCCGTTTGGTAGATAAGATCGGCGCTTCCACCTATTTTCGTCTGACAGCGCTTCCCGATACTTATGATGAGGCTTTGCTGGGTGTTGAAAAAGGTACGGCAGATGTCATTTTGGAGATTCCCCATGATTTTGAAAAAGATTGGATAAACGGTAAAGCGCCTCGTTTACTTGTCGCAGCCAATGCTGTAAACGGAACAAAAGGAAGTTTGGGCGGCTCTTATCTGTCTTCTATCATCAGTGATTATGCCCGTGAATTAAGGTCGGAAACACCTGTTAGAACATTAGCGGGAAAACCGCTTCCCCGTATCGGCATCTCTACCTTGAATCTCTATAACCCCACTCTGAACTATAAGCTTTTCATGATTCCTGCACTTATGGTTATGTTACTGACATTGATTTGCGGTTTTCTTCCCGCCCTCAATGTAGTGGGAGAGAAAGAAGCGGGGACTATTGAACAAATCAATGTGACACCGGTCAATAAATTCACGTTTATCGCTGCTAAGTTGATACCTTATTGGTTGATAGGATTTGTGGTGCTTACCATTTGTTTTGTCCTTGCCTGGTTGCTTTATGGAATTTTGCCTGCCGGACATTTTCTCACAATCTACGGTTTCGCACTGATATTTCTTCCGGTGGTTTCCGGTTTTGGCCTGGTTATATCCAATCATTCGTCAACGTTGCAGCAAGCCATGTTTGTCATGTGGTTTTTTATGCTCGTACTTATTTTAATGAGCGGTCTTTTTACTCCTATTCATAGTATGCCCGAATGGGCGCAATGGATTACCCGTATCAATCCGTTAAGGTATTTTGTAGAAGTAATGCGTACGATATACCTTCGCGGCGGTGGTTTCGCCGAGTTGCTTCCTCAACTGGGGGCTCTGCTTGCTTTTGCCGCAGTAGCCAATATCTGGGCGGTAAAAAGTTACAGAAAAAGCAATTGAAAAGGGGATACCGCCTTATTATTCCTATCACCTTTTTTATTACCTTTACACGCGAATTAATAAATATCTTATACCAAAATGGACACACAAAACTCTTACCTCGCTTCAAAGCCGCATTATGAAATTCTTGACGGGCTTCGTGGCGTAGCCTCTGTAATGGTTGTCGCTTTCCATCTGTTGGAAGCACATTCCGGCGGCAGTCATTTGGAGCAACTTATCAATCACGGTTATTGGGCGGTGGATTTTTTCTTTATGCTTTCCGGTTTTGTTATCGGTTATGCTTATGACGACCGTTGGAATCGGATGAGTGTCGGTACTTTCTTCAAGCGGCGTATAATTCGTTTGCATCCTATGGTTATAGTGGGAAGCATTATAGGTGCGGTATTCTTCTATTTTCAGGAGTCACCATGTTTTCCGGCTATTCAGAACACATCAGTCGGAACCATGTTATTGGTGATGCTGTTGGGATGTACTTTGCTTCCGCTTCCTCTGAAGTGGGACATTCGCGGTTGGACGGAAATGCATCCGTTGAACGGACCGGCCTGGTCGCTCTATTACGAATACATAGGTAATATTCTTTATGCGCTGTTCATCCGCAAGTTCAATAAAACAGCTTTGTCCGTTTTGGTTTTGGTGGCGGGATGTTTTACGGTGCACCGTTGCCTAACTGCACCTATGGGAGATATTGTCGGTGGCTGGGCATTGAACTGGGAGCAGCAATATGTAGGGCTTGTCCGGCTGATGTATCCTTTCTTTGGCGGATTGCTGTTATCCCGTTTAGGATGGCTGGTTCATATTAAAAAGCGGGCGTTCTGGTGGTGCAGTCTGATGATTGTGATAGTTATGGCTTTCCCCCGTTTGGGCGGTGAAAATCACTTCTGGATGAACGGGCTTTATGAAGCTTGCTGTATTCTTTTTATTTTTCCTGTGATTGTTTCTATGGGAGCGGGTGGCAAAGTGACCGGTAAACGCTCTACCGCTATATGCAAATTCCTGGGAGATATTTCGTATCCGGTATACATAACACATTTCCCGTTGGTATATACTTATACGGCTTGGGTATGCAACCATAATGCAACTATCGTAGAGAGTATTCCTTATATGATATTGACCTTTATCAGTGCTTTCATTCTTGCCTATGCCTGCTTGAAACTCTATGATGAGCCTGTGCGCAAATGGCTGACAGACCGTTTTCTGAAAGGAAAAAAGAAATAGTCAAAATACTGATCCGATACATGAATGCCCCGATGCAAAGATTTGCACCGGGGCATTCTCTAATTACCGATTACTTTATTTTACGTCAATGAATTTTTTAGTTTTTTCCTTTTCCTGCTCGGTGAATTTCGGCAGATTGATATTCAACACACCGTTTTCCACTTGAGCGGAAATCTTCTCTTTGTCGACGTCGTCCGGAAGGATCATTGTCTGTTGGAATTTGGAGTATGAGAACTCGCGACGCAGATAGCGACCTTCTTTCTTTTCATCTTTATTGCTCTCTTCCTTGTTTTCCGTTTTCTTCTCCATGCTGATGACCAGATTGTTTTCTTCATCGATATGTACGTTGAAGTCTTCTTTTGTCATTCCGGGAGCGGCCAACTCTACTTTGTATTCTTTTTCCGTTTCAAAAACGTTGATGGCTGGAGCGGTTGCATTGGCTTTTACCATCCAATCGTTATCAAAGAAATCGTTAAAGATACTTGGTAACCAATTCTGAGTTCTTCTTACAGGCATCATAATCATAGTCTCCTATCTTTTAAAAGTTATACATTCGGTTTATTCCGAACTTCGGTTCTCAACGCTTTTCAATGTCCGTCTTTCGGCTTTCATTATTTACGTCTTGAACCGTCGTTCACCTACTATATTGCAAACCTCATGCCAGCAAGCTTATACTGACTTTATTGACTAATTGTCATTGAATGGCTGACTATTTTACTTGTATAATGCCAATGTTGCTATCTTTTTATTTAAAATTGATTGATTTTTATACTAATTTAAAACGCATCCGCCAACGCTTGCTTTCTTCATCCCAGTCGTGGCTGATAATTTTGAAAGTTCCTATCTCGGAAGTATTGGCAACATGTGTACCGATACAAAGGCATTCGTCATAATCACCGACTTTTACTATACGTACGGTTTCCGAAGCATCTTCCGGTAACCGTTCCAAATCGAACCTGCCCTTAGCTTCTTCCTGAGTGATGAATTCGGTAGTGACGGGCAGGTGCCGTGCTATCACTTCATTAACCGCTTCTTCCAGGCTCTTTATTTGCTCTTCCGTAGGGCAGGCGTTCAATCGATAATCCAATTTGCTTTTCTTACGCTCTATATGAGCGGAAACAGAGCGGCCGCAACCGAATAATCTAATCATTGTCTGATTAACGATATGTTCGGTGGTGTGCATGGGCGGGTATTCCTGTTTGTTGTGCTCGTTGAGTTGAATTTGTTGTTCCATAAGCTCTTCTTTCAAAATGCTATATACATGTATATCCGCATACTCTCCCGAAGCCAACAATTCTCCGGCACGTTCCGTTCCTTCCAGACGGAAACCAAGCCGGACGGGAATGCCGTTACTTGCGGTATTGCCTGTGGCGCAACGGATTTGTATGCGTTTTATATCTTTGGCTTCGACCGCCCATTGGCACAGGCGGCGAACACAGGCGGTCATAATTCCTTGATGTTGATATTCGGGCAATAACCAATAGCCGATTTCCGTACGATGATTGGCGAAGTCGGAGAAATGGAAACCTACCAGTCCGCAAATTTCATTTTGTTTATTCCAGATGCCGAATATCGGTTCGTAGCTGTCGGCAGGGACGGAGAGAACTCCTTTCAAAAAACTTTCCTCATCGGCCGCGGATTTCAGGTTGTCGACAAACGGCAGCCAAGTGCGCATATAGTCGCGATGGGTATCAATGGCATGATATATGGCGGTGGCGTCCTCTATCGTCACCTCACGCAATGAAATGTCCGGACGAATTTCGAAGGATATATTTAAATGATTGAAAGGCGTTGTTTCTTTCCGTGCATTTTGTATTCTATCTTTGATTTTGCCCCAGGCGCGTGTATCGAACAGGCAGCTTTCGCGCATGGTGTGATACATTTCCTTGAATCGGGACATAGGTATGGTAAAGCTTAGTAAATCCGCCTCAAAATAAGGACGGACAGACGGATCGAAGAATCCTATAAACGTTCTTTTGCCTTGTTTCCGATTTTCAAGAACCGTTTGCGTCACAACAGAGCAACAGCCGGAACCGAATGGTGCAGAAACCATGTCGAACGCGTTACTGTCGAAAAACGCCCACGTGGTCAATCCGGCTAATACGTCGGGAGTTGCAAGGAACAGTATGCCTTCCGCTTTGTCGAAAGATGCCAGATTATCGATTCGTGTAAAGTGCAGCCAGGCTTTTTCGGCTTTAGGCACTTGTATCTCCTGTATGAAGTCGACAACCATTTCAGGCGTTTTCTTGTACTTCTCTTTCAAGGAAACGAAGCCGGGTACATGCTCCGGCATATCTGTAAATCCTGTGTAAAACTTGCCGCCACCGCAGCCTATTGTTTCCGCGTTGAGGCTGATTGTCTTTCCGCTCCTGACCTGCGCCATGCTTTTAAAGAAGCATCCGCTTACTTTCTCTGTCGGAGCTTCCGGCCGGTCGGAGTACCAGAAAGCGATGGGAAGTTCGGTTTGCTGTCCGAATGCTTCCCGGTAATTGTTGATAAATGTATCTATATCCATTTCCTTCTATTTTTCCGTAAAGATAATTAATATTCCGGGATTTTCATTTCCGGCATATGAAAATGCAATGACGCGAAGGGAAAACAGGGGTGCTGAAATGTACGGGCATAAAAAAAGGAGTACCGCTGTACTCCAACCTTTGTTAACCTTAAATCTAATACTATGAAAAACACATTGCAAAGATACGGACAATTGGGAAATCTGCAAATTATCCAAGAAAAAAAGCATGTTTTATAACACTTCTTATAAAATCATACTTCTTGCTATATGTTTTTTAAGGATTTCAGCCTTTGGCTTCCTGATACATGAAGCGTTTGATGCTCTTTTTGGCTGTCTTTTCAAATTCCTCAAAGTGTATTTTCACTTTAGTAATCTGGCAATATGCCGGCAGCAGTTGGTTCAACTCATTCCGGTTGGCTTCCATTGCTTTCTCTATATCGGCTTGCTGCAAGCCATGGGCAAAGGCGTCGTCAAAGTCGGGATATATCAGGGCTACGAGTTTGTCGTGTTGCAATACAATCAATGACTCTGAAACGTATGGCATATTGTTCAGTTTGCTTTCTATCTCTTCGGGATAAATGTTCTGTCCGCTGGAAGTGAGAAGCATATTCTTACTGCGTCCGCGTACGGTGACATAGCCGTCGGCATCCATCGTGGCAAGGTCGCCTGTGTGCAGCCAGCCGTTGACGTCTATTATTTGAGAAGTGGCTTCTGCATTCTTGTAATAGCCCAGCATAAGGTTGGTTCCCCGGCAGATAATTTCGCCCGCTACGTGCTGAGGGTCGGGAGAGTCTATCTTTACTTCCATACGGGTGGTGGCTTTTCCGCAAGAAGCGAGCTTCAGGGTTTCCCAACGGCTGGAGCAGATGATAGGACCACATTCCGTCATACCGTAGGCAATGGTATAGGGGAATCCTATCTGTTTGAGGAAACGTTCCACATCGGCATTGAAAGGCGCGCCACCGATAATGATTTCATCGAAGTTACCGCCGAAAACATCCATTGCTTTCTTGCGCATATCGGCCTTTATCTTGTCATTGACAATAGGCATCCGCAGCAATAGTTTACCGATTTTGTTGTCTATAAGAGGCAGGATATTTTTCTTGATAATCTTCTCTACGATGAGCGGTACACAGGATATGACGCGCGGCTTGATTTCGGAGAATGACTGTGCGATAATCTTTGGCGACGGCATACGGGTAAGAAAGTAGAGGTGCGCGCCTGCCGAGAAGCCGTAAAGGAAATCGTATACCATACCGAAAACGTGTCCCAAAGGGAGCATGGATACGATATGGTCGCCGGGACGTACGGACAACATCTCGTGGCAGTAGGCTATGTTGGACCATAAACTGCGGTAGGGCAGCATTACGCCTTTGGAATAGCCTGTGGTGCCGGATGTATAATTGATGACCGCCAACTCTTCGGGCGACTGTTC
The DNA here is from genome assembly GCF_001915465.1 of Bacteroides sp. 44_46. Classification (NCBI taxonomy): domain Bacteria; kingdom Pseudomonadati; phylum Bacteroidota; class Bacteroidia; order Bacteroidales; family Bacteroidaceae; genus Bacteroides; species Bacteroides sp. 44_46. Next base: position 61,719 of record NZ_MNQO01000014.1, read on the forward strand.
CTTGCGGTAGCAGATATGTTCGGGACGGAAGTTCTTGGGATAACGTGAGCCGTAGATGGCGTTTCGATGCTCGAACGCTTCCATGAGCCGTTCATCCCGGCAGACGACCGGAGTGAAATCCGTCAGCAGGACGACTCCCATAAGCAGCGGCATGGCTTCTTCGTTCAAGTTCTCCCAAGCCTGGTCGCCGACAAAAAGGAGCTTGGCTTCGGAGTGGTTGACGATATTGTGTATATTGTCTGCCTTGAACTCGTGAAGAATAGGAACAATTACGGCACCATAAGTCACTGTTGCCAGAAAACAGACCGCCCAATGAGCGCTGTTACGACCACATACGGCTATTTTATCACCGGGCTGAATACCGGCGCTTTCCAATACGATATGAAATTTTGCAATTTTACGGGCAACACCTTTATATTGTAGAGTTATTCCTTTGTAGTCTGTCAGGGCATTTCTGTCCCAGTTTTGTACGATGCTTTGTTCGATATAGTCAATGAACCGTTGTTCTTGTTCCATGCGTATATTTGCACACTTTAGTTAAAACTGCGCAAATATAGGGCTTATAGTGATGCAAAGCAAATGCTTTGAAGTTTTTTTCATGGGAGAACACTCTCCCTTATTTCCTATTCTTTGGTCTTTTCAGAAATAAGCAGCAGCTTGTCTCCCACATGAAGTTTCAGACTGCCGTTGGGTATCAGGTATTCGTTGCCGCGCTTCACTATCATCACAAGAGTTCCCTGAGGCAGGTTCATATCTTTGAGCGTATCACCTTTCGTATCGAGTATCTCTTGGGTGACGGTAACATCGCGCAAGTCGGAATCGATATCTTCGGGCAGTTCTACTCCGAAGTCATTACCCGTCTTTTCCATCGGGGTGGAAAGTCCCAGCATACACGCTACTTTTGAAACGGTAGTACCTTGAATGACGAGGGACAGAATCGTGATGAAGAACACGATATTGAAGATTACATCCGCACCGGGCACACCCGCTACCACCGGATAAGTGGCGAAGATAATGGGAACCGCACCGCGCAGTCCCACCCACGAAACGAAGAACTTGGATTTCAGATTGATGCGTTTCCCGAATGGAAGCAGGCAGAGGAATACACTGAGAGGACGTCCTATCACAATCATAAATACGCCGATGAGCAATGCCACGCAAGCCACCCCGAGCATTTCGTGCGGGTTGACCAGCAGGCCGAGACAAAGGAACATGATTATTTGGAAAAGCCATGTCAATCCGTCCATAAACGTGTAAATCTCCTTGCGGTACATGATTTTGTTGTTTCCTACCATCATGCCGGCAATGTAGACGGCCAGATAGCCGTTGCCCTTCATCAGGTCGGTGATGGAGAATGTGAAGAACACGAACGACAGCAGCAGAATGGGATAAAGCGACTGGTTGTCTATATTCAGCTTGTTCAGCATAAGGATGGCCAGTTTTCCCAACAGATAACCTGCGGCGGCACCCACAATGAACTGTATCACAAAGGAGAGGGCTATCTGTGAAACACCCATTCCCGAAGACTGGATAAACTGAATCAGCACGATAGTCAGCATATAAGCCATCGGGTCGTTACTACCGCTTTCCAACTCCAGCATAGGACGCAGGTTGTGTTTCAAATTCATCTTTTGCGAGCGCAGGATGGCGAACACCGACGCCGAGTCCGTGGACGACATGGTAGAAGCGAGCAACAGGGATGTGATGAGCGGCAGATGAATATTGGTCCAGCTCATGCCCGACAGCCACCATATGAATAATCCGGTAAACAATGCCGTCAGCAGTACGCCGAAAGTGGACAATACGATACCGGGAGAGAGAATGGGCTTGATTTCGGTGAACTTGGTGTCCATACCGCCCGAAAACAGGATGATACTTAAAGCTACCATACCGATGAACTGCGCCTCTTTGGCATTGTGGAACTGCAATCCGAGCCCGTCGCTTCCGAAGAGCATACCTACCACAAGAAAAAGCAACAAAGCGGGAACTCCGAAGCGATAGCCTGTCTTGCCTACGATGATACTGACGAAAAGTAAAATAGAACCTACGAGTAGAATGTTTTCGGCTGTAAATAACATAAGTATTGTGTTATAAAGTTGATTATAGAATGTTTTATGTACCTTGGTGTACAAAGATATTTATTATTGGTAACAAATACAAGACTTAATTGGTTCAATTAAATTTCAATACAAAAGTAGTCTCTTTCCCGGGTATCAGAGATATGTTTCCGCCGGATAAGCGCATGATTTGGCGGGAGATGCTCAACCCGATGCCGCTTCCGTTTTCTTTGGTTGTGAAGAAAGGGATGAAGATATGTTCAGCAATGTCCGGGGGGATGGCAGGGCCGTTGTTGGATATTTCAATCAGCACGGCTTCGGCTTCGTTGCAATAGGCGCGTATGTCGATGTGCTTTTCGTCCGCTGCGGAAGGAGACATTTCAAAGGCCTGTATGGCGTTCTTCAGTAAATTGATGATAACTTGCGAAATGAGGTTCTCATCCGCATAGAGTATCAAATCATCGGGGACGATGGAAATATGGAAACAGGCCGGAGTATCGGGATATTGATGCCGCGCCAGTTCCACCATACGGCTGATGAAGCCTTTGAGATAGAATAAAGACGGTTCGGGAGTAGGGATACGCGTAAATCTGCGGTAGGATTCTACGAAAGCGAGCAGTCCCTTGCCTGTGGAGCTGATGGTTTGCAGACCGTTGCGTATCTCTTCTTTTGATATTTTCGCTTCGGTCAGTTCCAGTAGCGTGTCGCTCAGGGAAGTGATGGGGGTTACGGCGTTCATAATCTCGTGGGTCAGTACGCGTGTAAGGCGTATCCAGGAGTCTATCTCTTTTTCGTCCAACTCGTTGTTGATGTCGTTCAGGGCGAGGATGCGCAGGTGCTCCCGGCGGACGGTGATATCGCTGACGCGGATGGAAAGGTTCACGGTGCCGCGTTCGTTGCTGAATGCCGCCTGGAACTTGTCGCCGGCACGGCAGGCGGTGAGCATATCCATCAGGTGATTGTCCACACGTGACAGTTGGCGGACGTGGGTAAATACTTCCAGCCCGAGCAGATGCAGGGCTTCGTTGTTCTTTTGATAGATGGCTCCGTTGTCGTTCAGTACGACGATGCCGGTATTTACGCAGTCGAGGATAAGCTCGTAGTATTTCTCTTGTTGGGCGGTTTCGCTTTTTACATTATATAAGATGCGGGCTACACGGTTCAGGGAACGGTTCATGAGGCGGCTGTCTTCGGTTCCGTCCGTTTCGGAGAAGTGGATGGCGGTGTCGTTGTTTTCAATGGCATCGAGCATGAAGAGGACTTTACGGGTATGGCGGCGGTACAACCGTTGCTGCCAGCGTACTGTCAAAGGAAGAAGCACGGTGAAGCATACAGCCCAGAACAGAGGGGTGTCAAGACCATGCGATTCCGGAGACTTCAGAAAAAACAACGTCCACATTATTCCGGCGGCCACAGCTGTGAGCAGACTGATAACAGTCCGGAAAATATAATATTGATTTATATCCTTGTATTTCTTAAAGTCCATACTTTTTCATTTTATTGTAAAGCGTCTGCCGGGTAATGCCCAGTTGAGAGGCTACGGCCGAAAGATTGCCGCCGCACTTGTCCAGCGTCCGGCGTATCATTTGCTTTTCCATGTCTTCGAGGGTGGATACGGGCATTTCCGGTGTTTCGTTTCTGCGTTGCAACTGGAATAATCCGGCGGATAGGAATGTGCCGTCGCAGATGATAACGGCTTTTTCGATGGCGTGCTCCAATTCGCGGATATTGCCGAACCAGGGATGCAGCATCAGCTTCTCGCGCGCCGCATTGTCCAGACGTAAAGGCGATTTTCCGTATTGTTTGCAGAAGCGGGTTATGAAACGTTCTGCCAGCGGAATTATATCTTCCGGCCTTTCCCGCAGCGCAGGGATCTCAAGATGGATGGTGTTGATGCGGTAGAGCAGGTCTTCACGGAATTCTCCTTTGTCCGCCATTTCGGACAGGTTGCGGTTGGTGGCGCAAATAAGGCGGATGTCTATGGGGACAGGCGTATTGCTGCCCACCCGTACGATGCTGCGACGCTGAATGGCTGTCAGCAGTTTGGCTTGCAGATGATAGGGGAGATTGCCGATTTCATCAAGAAAGAGCGTGCTGTGGTCGGCGACTTCGAACTTTCCGGGGTGGTCGGCATGGGCATCGGTGAAAGAGCCTTTCATGTGTCCGAAAAGCTCGCTTTCAAAAAGGCTTTCGGTGATGGCGCCCATATCCACGCTTATCATTTCCTTGCGGCGGCGTGTGGAAAGGGCGTGTATTTCGCGGGCAAGCATCTCTTTGCCCGTACCGTTTTCACCGGTGATAAGGATATTGGCGTCGGTGACCGCCACTTTTTCTACCAGCATGCGAAGTTGCTGCATGACGGGACTTTCTCCCCAATACATGGAAGAAGCGGCGGTGGCGGATTCAGCCGTTGCTTTCTTTTTCTTTTCGGATGCAGAGGTGTTCTGTGCGGCGTTCAGCAGAGTCTCTACCAACTTTCCGTTATCCCAGGGCTTAACGATAAAGTCTGTTGCACCTTCCTTTATCCCGCGCACGGCAAGGTCTATGTCGGCATAAGCGGTGAACAGTACTACGGGGAGTTCCGGATATTGCTTCTTTATTTCGCGCAGCCAGTAAAGACCTTCGTTTCCGGTGTTGATGCCGGACGTGAAATTCATGTCGAGCAGCACTACCTGCCATGTATCTTCGTGTAAAGTGCAGGGAAGGGTAACCGGTGAAGAAAGGGTGGTTATTTTATCAAAATAAGGTCTCAACAGCAGTTGCAAGGCGGTGAGTACGCCGCGATTATCATCAACGATAAGAATGTTTCCGGATTTCTTCATGGCAGCACAGTGTCTTTTTATATTTGTGAGGACAAATATATTCTATTTTCCCGAGAAAGAGGGAAAGAAAAATAATAAATTGGGAATACCGGAGCATATCATGCCTTGGTATGCGATGTACCACGGTAAGGTACGTGTCGTACCCTCGTGTGGTACAAGCTGTACCACGGTGAGGTACACCGTGTACCCCCGTAGGATACATGTCGTACCACGGCAGGGTACGGACGGTAAGCTTACAGCAATTGTAACTTCAATCCGAAAGACAAACTCAGGTAATCCCTTGGTTTCAGATATTTGTTGGTGAAGGCGCTTACGATGTATAAGTCGCAGGTACTGAGCTCGTAGAAGAACGTAATGGCCTTTGCCGTAAATCTGCGGCGAGGGTCGATATCGTAAGTGATGCGTTGCCCCAAGAAAGCATGGATGCGCACTTTGGACGAGAACCCGTAGTAACCTTTCGGATAACGCTCCGGTTCGTTTACCCAAAACTCGTCACCGAATACGGTATTGAAGTACATACCGCAGGTCAGAGGCTCGACCGCGAACCGGCTTTCTTTGATTTGCAGGCTCCAGGGGATATAGTTTTGCTTCAAGGTAAATGTCAGCTTGGTGCAATCGGACTGATATTTGGGCAGGACACCCAGGAAAATATCCGTTTCCCATTGGTTACGCTTTCCGTAATCCCAGCCTGTACCCAGCGAGAGCAGTCCCATGTTGCCGGCAAACTGTATTTTGGTGTGTGTCGGAATCAGTGCTTCCCACCGTTTGCGATAGCGGTGTACACGCCGGTCGTAGCGGCTGTGGCGCACACGGCCGGTAACGATGGTGTCCGGTTTGCGTTGTAAATAAACCGTATCGTATTTTACGATAATCACCGTATCTCTTTCTTGTGCGGAAAGCGAGCCGCACCACAGCAACAACAGGCAGATAACGGCGAGTGCCGGGTGATTAGAAATAGACCACTTCGCGTTCATATCCGTCGGGTGTTATGGTGAATACATAGTAATTGCGGTTCTTCATACAGTCGCTCATGTAGTACATGATGCCGTCCTCAAAGAGGTTTTCCTCGAAAACGTGGTGCTCGTGGGCGGCGGTACAGAATTGTATGCCGGGAAATTCGGTTACGTAACGGTGAAAGACACGCGCCACATTATTATTGAACTGGTCGGCATAGGGACGGACGTGCATGGATACTACGGTTTTGTCGAATTCATCCTTGCGGTCGGTGAGTTCTTTTTCAAGGAACGTGAAGTCGGGAATGGGGCGGGAGTAGTCGAACTCCATGGCGTTGGTGTTCAGGCATACGAATTTTATCCGTCCGGCAATGAACGAGAAGTTCGGGTCGCCGAATACGGCACGGTATGTTTCTTCTCCTGTGCCGAGGCAGTCGTGATTGCCAATCAGGGTGACATAGGGAACGTGGAGCTTGTTCATAATGTCGCGCTGCCAAAGAAATTCGTCCGTAACGCCGAAGTCGCTCATGTCGCCGCCGTGGATAACGAAGTCGATGTCATCGCGCTTGTTCATCTCTCCTACGAAATCCAGTGTTTCGTCATACCAGCGCTGCGAGTCGCCCATGGTTACGAATTTAATCGTTGTCTTGTCTTTGCATTTCTGTTCTATCTCGGCAATATTATGGGCGTTTACATCGGTTTCACCGTTGATGCGTACATCATACGGGTGATAGTCTATCATCTCACAACCGCTCATAAACAGGCAGAGGAATGATAGGAGTAAGGGGGGATATGGCTTTATCATATTTATTTGCTTTATTATATTTTACTTTATTATTAAGCGCGTATCTATATTGTAATTGTATAAGTGTATATCTATGAAAGTTGAATTATGTTTAAATGTATGTTTATGAAAAACGGAATTATGTCTAAGTATATGTCTATGGAAACTGAGGGCAAAGGTAAAGTTTTCATTCGATAGAAAAGTTGTCCTATTTTCCGTTTTTCTGTCCTGTAAATAATAATTTGGTTTATCTTTTCTATTCCGTGAATGTCATTGACTAATCTGTATATACTATTATATGAGGCTATAAATGTTATTGTCTAATCTGTACATGCTCTTGTTTAAGGCTGTAAATGTCATCGCCTAATCTATAAATACTATCGTATAAGGCTGAAAGCCTCTTATCTTCAAGCCCGGGGTAACACCCCGGGACTATGTGTATATGATTAACATTGCGCCCTGTAAGGGCAAGATTCTTGTATGCAACTCTCTTGCCCTTACAGGGCGTAGGCGGATAGGAAGACCTTATTATTCCCGGGGCGTTGCCCCGGGCTGTATGCTTCAAGCCTTTCAGGCTTTAGACTGTAAGTGTTATTGTCTAATCTTCACATGCTCTTGTCTAAGGCTGAAAGCCTTTTATCTTGAAGCCCGGGGTAACACCCCGGGGCTGTGTATATGGTTAACATTGTGCCCTGTAAGGGCAAAATTCTTGTATGCGCTCTCTTGCCCTTACAGGGCGTAGACGAATAGGGAGACCTTATTATTCCCGGGGTGTTGCCCCGGGCTGTACGCTTCAAGCCTTTCAGGCTTTAAACTGACAAACTTTAAAATACTGATTATATAATTATTAATCAGATATTTAATCAGGTATTTAGGTAGGTGTTAAGTATGTATCAGGCGGATGTCAGGTAAACATTAGGTGGGCTGTGTCTAATTATTGGACGGACTGTGTCTAATTCTTAGACACTTGTGTATGGACTGTTTGTTTGTGAATAGCTGATAATCAGTATTATAATTGTTTTGGCACGCTTTCTGCATTATTATAAGTAGGAAAAACATAACAATATAAACATAACAATAAGTAAGTGTTGAATTTTAATTTATATCAAGAGTATCTGTCATTCAGATAGTATAAGCTAACGATTCAATATGTACTTATTCACTTATCAATGTAGTATGAAACAAATAAATATAGTATGAAACAAATCTATTATGTCATTCAAACCTTGCTTCGGGGACGTGGCTCGAACATCATCAAGATAATCTCTTTGGGATTAAGCCTGACGATGAGTATTCTGCTATTCTCCCGCGTGGCATACGAACAGAGTTTTGACACCTGCTACAAAGACTACGACAATCTTTATCAAATCTGGTCTGTATTTACCGTTAAGGGTGAGAAGTATCCGCCGCAAGAGCAGAACTGCGGTCCTGTGGCAGGCGCCATACTGGAGAACTTTCCGGAACAGGTAGAAGCTGCCACCAGCACTTGTCATTGGATGAATGCTCCGCTGTACAATGAGAACGCTCGTTTTGACGAAAAGAAAACGGTGGCGGATTCACTTTTCTTTAAGACGATGGGTATCGAAGTGCTGAGCGGCAATCCGGTGCAAGACCTTCAACAGCCCGATGTGATTTTCCTAAGCGACCGTTTTGCCAGGAAGATATTCGGTGGAGAAAATCCGGTGGGAAAGACTGTCAACTACAATCATGAGAAAGACTTTATGGTGAAAGGTACCTATAAGGCATTGCCGGAAAACGCTACCGTCAATCCGGAAGCCGTCATCTCTATGCCTACCTTGTGGAATGGCGGTGGCGGTAACTACTCATGGCGGGGCGGGGACAGCTACCCCGAGTACATCCGTTTCCGTCCCGGTGCGGACAAGTCGGTGGTGAATGCGCGCATAGACGCTATGATAGAGAAGTATCGTCCGGAAGAGGACAAAAAGAAATATGGCTATACAGCGTTTGTAAAACCTATCCGTGACACCTACCGAAATTATGAAAGTGTGGAGCGAATGCGTAATATCATGACCGTTCTCGGTCTTGCCATTCTTTTCATTGCGGCGCTGAACTATGTATTGATTTCCATTTCCTCACTGACGTATCGTGCCAAAGCGGTAGGCGTGCATAAATGCAACGGTGCAAGCGGCGGTAAGATATTCGGCATGTTCCTTTTGGAGACAGGCATTATCATTGTGGCGGCGTTGCTTTTAATGACTTTGGTGCTGCTGAATTTCCGGGAGTTCTTTGAAGATACCGCTGCGGCCAAACTTTCTTTGTTGCTTGCTCCGGAGCGTATCTGGGTTCCGTTGACGGTAGTCGGCATACTGTTTATAGTGGGCGGAGTATTGCCGGGACGTTTGTTTGCCCGTATTCCCGTATCTCAAGTGTTCCGCCGTTATACCGAGGGAAAGAAAGGGTGGAAGCGTCCGTTGCTTTTCATCCAGTTTGCAGGGGTGGCGTTCATTTGCGGACTGATGTGCGTAGTGATGGTGCAGTATCAATACGTGCTGAACAAGGATATGGGGTATAATCCGCAGCGAATGGCGCTTGCCAATGCCTATTGGAACAAGGATAAAGAGTGTGATGCCGCTTTCCAATTCTTTAAGGGACTTCCTTATGTAGAGGCTGTGACCAGTGCCAATAATACGCCAATCAGCGGATATAGCGGTTCTATGATTCGTGATGCATCGGGCAATGCGCTTTTTTCCACGCGTGCTTGTTACTATATGCGTGAGGACTATCCGGCTATGATGGGTATGGTGTTCAAGGCCGGGCGTATGGCCCGTACGGAAGATGAAATAATAATAAATGAAACATTCGCGGACATGATGCATTGGGGAGACGATGCCGTGGGGCGTACTGTTGACGTTGACAATACCGCGCAGATGAAAGTCGCAGGCGTACTGAAAGACTTTCAGATAGAAGACTTCACGGCTGCTAAGATGCCTTTCATCGCCCGTCATAATAAAGATTTCTCGGGAACGATACATGTCCGTCTGAAAGAACCTTTTGCACAGAATCTGCGGCAACTGAACAAGGATGTGGCCGATGCCTTCAGTAATCAGACCATCGACTTCGTAAGCTATGAAAAGAAGATTACCGATGCCTACAACAGCGTCCGTGTATTTCGCAATGCCACGTTGATGGCGGCCATAACGATGTTTTTCGTTATGCTGATGGGTCTGATAGGATATACCACCGATGAAGTACGCCGTCGTGGCAAGGAGATTGCCATCCGTAAGGTAAACGGTGCGGAAGCATCTTCTATCCTGGAACTGCTTTCCAAAGATGTGCTTGTCGTGGCGTTGCCTGCGGTTGTTCTCGGAAGCTTGGCATCGTGGTACATCAACGGTGTTTGGATGGAACAGTTTGTCGAGCAGATTCCCCTCAGTTGGATTGTCTATCTGTTGGTGATAATCGCCAATCTGGTGATAATCTTAGGTTGCGTCCTCTGGAAGTCATGGCGGATAGCCAATGAGAATCCTGTAAACAGTATTAAGAGTGAATAAAAAAGATAATATATAGAAAAATAGAACATTATGATTGAGATTAATAACATCAGCAAAGTATTCCGTACCTCGGAAGTAGAGACAGTAGCATTGAACCATGTAGACCTCGAAGTAAAAGAGGGTGAGTTTGTAGCCATCATGGGCCCGTCCGGTTGCGGGAAGTCTACCTTATTAAATATACTCGGTCTGTTGGATAATCCTACGGACGGCAGTTATAAGTTGCTCGGGCAGGAAGTGGCGGACTTGAAAGAGAAAGAGCGTACCCGTGTGCGCAAAGGCAAACTGGGATTCGTGTTCCAGAGTTTCAACCTGATAGACGAGCTTAACGTTTACGAGAATGTGGAGCTTCCTCTTACCTATTTGGGAGTGAAAGCCGGTGAACGCAAACGCATGGTGGATGATATTCTGAAACGGATGAATATCAGCCATCGAGCCAAGCACTTTCCACAACAGCTTTCCGGTGGTCAGCAGCAGCGTGTAGCCATTGCCCGTGCTGTGGTAACGAACCCGAAACTGATTCTTGCCGATGAGCCTACCGGTAATCTGGACTCCAAAAACGGAGCGGAAGTGATGAGTCTGCTGACGGAGTTGAACAAGGAAGGCACTACCATTATCATGGTGACACACTCCCAACATGATGCCTCATTTGCGCATCGTACGGTGCATCTGTTCGACGGTAGCGTAGTGGCGAGCGTAAATACGGATATGGGGAAGTAAGCCATGAGACAATTGTATTATACGATACAAACGTTGCTGCGCGGACGGGGTAGCAATGTGGTAAAGACGGTATCTCTTACACTGGGCTTATTTGTAGGTATTCTGCTGTTCTCACAGATTGCTTATGAGTTTAGTTATGAGAACTTCTATCAAGACCCGGAACGGTTGGTGATGCTTCGGATGCGCAATACCAAAGACGGAATCCCGGAGAAAGGGTACAATTACGGTACTTATCGTCCTGCGGCTGCCGACTTGTGGGAGGCAATGCCCGAGCAGGTGGAATGTGCCAGTCTGACTTCCAACTTCTTTCAGGCCACTTTCTACAAAGATGGCAAGAAACTGGAAGATACGCCTATGTTGTGTGTAGATACGCTCTATTTCCGTACCACCGGTCTGGAAGTGCTGAAAGGTAATCCCAATGACCTTGCCCTGATGCAGAATGCTTTTATCTCACAAAGTATGGCACGTCGCATCTTCGGTGATGAGGATCCCATAGGCAAGGAGCTTTCCGTAGAGAAGATGTTCAATGTCACCATTCGGGGTGTTTATCGGGAAGTGCCACGCAATACGAACTTTCCCCACGAAATTCTGCTTTCCGACGCCGTATTGGATTGGGGATATGGGGCAGGCACATGGGGAACGAACAACATCTATCATATTCTTTTCCGGCTGAAACAGCCAAGTGATGTGGATGTCATGAACCGACGTGTGCAAAAGGCAGTGGAGCAATACACCGACCCTCATTTGGGAGAATCCGTAGTGACGGAGTATAGCGTGATACCGATACGTGAGATTCACCGGAGCCAGCCCGATGCGCAACGCAAGTTGCTCATTATGGGGGTGCTGGGCTTTTCTATCTTCTTTGTGTCGGTTATGAACTATGTGCTGGCGGCAATTGCCTCTATGAGCCGGCGGGCTAAAATAGTGGGCGTGCATAAGTGCAGCGGAGCCGGTGAGGGGCATATACTGGGCTTGTTTTTGTGGGAGACGGGAATATTGGTACTCGTGTCCACGGTAGTGTGCCTGCTGCTGATGTATTTTTGGGGAGAACGCATCGAAGGGATGTTGGGCGCACGGTTGGCGGACTTGTTTACATGGAGCAACCTCTACGTGCCTCTACTGACGGTATTGCTGCTCTTTGTAGTGGCGGGAGTATTACCGGGGCGCATGTATGCGCGCATTCCCGTGACACAGGTGTTTCGCCGCTATACGGAGGGCAAACGTTCGTGGAAGCGCGGACTGCTCTTTGTGCAGTTCATGGGAGTGGCTTTTATTTTAGGGGTGTTGCTCACTACGGTATGGCAATACCGGGAAGTGGTGAGCCGTCATGTCGGCTTTCAAACCGAACGGCTGGCGGTAGGCTCTGTCAATGGAGCGATAGAGGAGAATGAGGGAATATCCGATGCCATTAGACGCCAACCTTACGTGGAAGCGGTGGCATGCAGCAGCAAAATGCTGTTGCAGCATTACAGTACGAACCGTCTGACCGATGCGCAAGGCAATTTTCTGTGTCCGCTACACTTCATGCTTATAGATAAGGACTTTCCGAAAGTAACAGGATTGAAGCTATTGGAAGGTGCGTTTCCGCAGCATGTCGGCGAAGCCGTGGTGGGCAAGGAAACGGTACGGACTATGAAATGGCAGAATAACGTGATAGGACGGAAGCTGCCGATAAAACCTTCATGGGCAGGATTGCAGGAGTCCCCTACGATTGTGGGCGTGGTGGATGATGTGCGGAATATGGGTTTCTTCAACGAGCAGACTTGTACGGCCTTCATTATGAACGACCGCGACCGCACTTTCAATGTACGCCTGAAAGAACCGGAGGAAGAGAATTTAAGAAAGCTGAACGCCTTTGTAAAGGAAGCTTATCCGAACAAAATGTTGGAATTCTCCACTTATCAAGAGATACGTGAATGGCAGAATGAAAGTGTGTCCCGCTTTCGCAACATTGTGACGGTGACTTCGGGATGTATATTGCTTATTGTCCTGATGGGACTGATAGGTTATGTCAGCGACGAGACACAGCGTCGCAGCAAGGAAATAGCCATTCGTAAGGTGAATGGAGCCGAGGCTTCTTCCATATTGCGTTTGCTTTCTGCTGGTATCTTGAAAGTGGCTGTGGGAGCAGTACTGATAGGTATTGCTTTCTCATGGTACGTTTCCGGCATTTGGATGGAACAATTTCCGGATGGGACGCTGCTTTCTCCCGGCTGGTTCATCGGGGTGGGAGTGGCGTTGTTGGTACTAATTGTGTTGGTTGTGGTAGTTAAGGCATGGCGGATTGCCAATGAGAATCCGGTCAACAGTATCAAGAGCGAATAAAAGAAAAGTATTTGTGGTTTTTTAAGAAGGAAGTTGGGGAGACGGTAGTCTCTTCAACTTCTTTACGTATATCCACAGCGCAATGACAGCCGTAACGAATGCAAAGAAATCCGATACGGGCATACATGTCCAGATACCGTCCAGTCCCATATAACGGGGGAGGATAATCAGTCCCGGCAGTAAATATAACAGCTGTCGGGTGAGAGACAGGAATATGCTGATTTTAGCTTTTCCGATGCTTTGGAAGAAGTTACCGATAACGATTTGAGCACCTACCAGCGGGAACATGGCTATGCCGATACGCACTCCTCTGGAAGCCATATCAATCAGCTGCTCGTCACTCGTAAAGATGGCCGATACGGCATGAGGAAACAGTTCGCAGATGATAAAGCCCGTACTGGTGATACATACGCCCGTAATGATGCTCAGACGCAGTGTCGCCTTTACACGGTCGTGTTTCTGCGCTCCGAAGTTGTAGCCCACGATAGGCTGCATGCCCATCGTCAGTCCCAATACAATCATTACGTAGAGCACCAGCAGCCGGTTCATGATGCCGTAAGCGCCGATAGCCATATCGCCGCCATAACGTTGCAGGCTGTTGTTCACGATGATAACGATGACGCATGCCGTTACATTCATCAGGAACGGAGACATCCCTATGGAGAAAATGCTGCTGATAATACGTTTTTTCATCTTCCAGAAGCCCGGGTGCAAGCGTACGATACTTGTCTTTTGCAGGAAGTGGCTTACCACCCATATCATGCCGATAAATTGCGAAATGACCGTTGCCGTTGCCGCTCCGCGGATACCCCAGTCGAAGTGGAAGATGAAGATAGGGGCGAGAATAATGTTGCACACCACCGTAACCATCGAGGTCAGCATCGCTTTCTTGGGATAACCCGTGGCACGCATGATGTTGTTCAGCCCTATCATCGTATATGTCACAGGCGTACCCAGCAGAATTACCTGCATGAAGTTCCGCGCATAAGGCAGCGTTTCGTTGCTGGCGCCGAAAAAGCGCAGGATTTCGTCCAAGAAGATAAAAGAGATACCGCCGAACAAGAATGAGTTAACGAGGCAGAGCGTCAGGGTATGGTTCAGCACTTCTGTGGCTCCGTCCACATCTTTCTGTCCCAGACGTATGGATGATATGGTGGAGCCGCCTGCCGAGACTACCGTACAAAAAGCAACCACCAAATTCATCAACGGAAAAGTTATGGCAAGTCCGGCAATACCCATGGCACCTACGCCATGACCGATAAAAATGCTGTCGATGATGTTGTACAGTGAAGTTATTGTCATACCGATAATGGCAGGGATGGAATACTGTACAAGAAGCTTGCCGATTCGTTCGGTTCCTAAGATATGCGGATCGTTCATTTGATATACGTCAATTAAGCTTTTGCAAAGATAAGAAATATTTGCTCAGTTCGATGATTATTCAGACCTTTGCACCTGAATATTATATTTGTTTTAAACATGGATACAATAAAAACAACAGCCGTCCTTTTCGATTTCGACGGAGTGGTGATGGATACCGAAACGCAGTATTCTATCTTTTGGCATAAAGTCGGTATCGATTATCTGGGTATGGACGATTTGGAGAGCCGCATAAAAGGCCAGACAATGACCTACATTTGCGATACCTTTTTCGCCGGGAAAACAAAGGAACAACAGGAAATCACAGCCGCCCTCAATCATTTTGAACAGGATATGGCCTATGACTACATCCCCGGCGTGCTTGATTTTATCGCCGACCTGCGTCGTAACCATGTGAAAATGGCGGTTGTCACCAGTTCCAACGACCGGAAAATGGCTGCCGTCTATCGTGCCCGTCCTGAGGTGGAGACCATGTTCGACAGAATTCTTACCGCCGAAATGTTTGCCCACTCAAAACCGGCTCCCGACTGTTTTCTGCTCGGGATGGAAGTATTCGGCACAACTCCCGCCACTACCTACGTATTCGAGGATTCCTTTAACGGACTGAAAGCGGGTGTGGCATCCGAAGCCACCGTTATAGGGTTGGCAACAACAAACTCCCGTGAGGCTATCGCTCCGTTATGTCATTGTGTATTAGATGATTTTACGGGCTTTACTTACGATAAAATGCTTCAAGTGCACAAGTAATGGGAAAAAGCGCTAACTTTGCGCCGCTAAAAAATCATTAAACACATAATTATCATGGCTGGATATATTTCAGACGACACTCGTAAAGTAACTACGCATCGCCTCGTTGAGATGAAACAAAGAGGTGAAAAAATATCAATGTTGACTTCCTATGACTATACCATGGCGCAGATTGTGGACGGCGCAGGTATGGACGTTATTCTGGTAGGCGACTCCGCTTCCAATGTAATGGCGGGTAACGTGACCACACTTCCGATAACCCTCGACCAGATGATTTATCATGCCAAGTCCGTTGTCCGTGGCGTAAAGCGCGCAATGGTAGTGGTGGATATGCCGTTCGGTTCCTATCAGGGAAATGAAATGGAAGGCCTTGCCTCTGCCATCCGTATTATGAAGGAGAGCCATGCGGACGCTCTGAAGCTGGAAGGCGGGGAAGAAATCATCGGGACGGTAAAACGTATTCTCAGTGCCGGTATTCCTATCATGGGACACCTCGGACTGATGCCGCAATCCATCAATAAATACGGAACATATACGGTGCGTGCCAAAGACGATTCGGAAGCGGAAAAGCTGATACGCGACGCCCATCTGCTGGAAGAAGCCGGATGCTTCGCCATTGTATTGGAAAAGATTCCCGCCGCATTGGCGGAACGTGTGGCAAGCGAACTGACCATTCCTATCATCGGTATCGGTGCCGGTGGCGGTGTAGACGGTCAGGTACTGGTTGTGCAGGATATGCTGGGCATGAACAACGGTTTCCGTCCCCGTTTCCTGCGTCGCTATGCCGACCTTCATACTGTAATGACGGACGCTATCAGTCATTACATCTCCGATGTGAAGAACTTAGACTTCCCGAATGAGAAAGAACAGTACTAACGGGCTCATGACGCTCAACTTCTGGCGGATGTGCGCGGCCAACCTGTTACTGTTTGTATCCGTCTATATGCTCTTTCCCGTACTTTCGTTCGTAATGCCGGAGCGACTGGGCATATCCTTCCCTCAGGCAGGGAGCATGTTTCTGGTATTTGCGGCGGCAATGTTTGCGGTAGGCCCGTTTCATGCTTATCTGTGCGATGAATACAAGCGGAAGAACGTATTGCTTTATTCCACCCTTGCCATGCTGGCGGCGACGGCGGGCTATGCCTTTGCAGACAGCTATATCAAACTGTTGCTGCTTGCGTTGGTGCAGGGGGGCTGCTTCGGACTGGCAACGACAGCGGGCATTACGGTAGCCATCGACATCACCACATCGGCGAGGCGCAGCGCGGGCAATATGGTATATGCATGGTCTGCACGCTTGGGCATGCTGATAGGAGCGGGAATAGGTATCTTGCTGTACGACCTTTACGGCTTCCGTACAGTCGTTTACCTGGCTATTGCAGTGGGAGTTCTCAGCATGTATTTCACATCAAGGGTATATGTCGCTTTCCGTGCGCCTATCGGGATGAAGCTATGCAGTTTAGACCGCTTCCTGCTACCGCGTGCATGGGTGCCTGCACTGAATATGCTGCTGATTGCTTTTGTGCCGGGTGTATTGCTGCCTTTATTATATGTAGGAGATTACATCGCATTCTTGACATTGGGTGTATTGGTGCTTCTTACGATACCGTTTACAAGGATGTTTGTGAAACTGTCGCATCATTGCCAAAGAGGAACGGGCAATACGACTTGTTATCTGGCTATGGAAACAGGACTTTTGGCGGGTCTGGCAACAGCTTGCCGGTTGTCGGATGCGTACTTGCTCTATCATGCAGCCGGTGTAGCCGCCCTGCTTGCATTGTTCTTCTTCGTCCTGCTGACGTATCCCTACTATAAAAGAAAAAAGGTGAGGTGATTGATTTCACCATTTACTTATTTTATAATCCACTAAAGTAGGGTATAAAGATAATCAATCCTATAATTGCCGCCGCAACAGCGCATACCAGCACTGCTCCGGCGGCAATGTCTTTTACCTGTCCCGCAATGGGATGCCGCTCGGGAGATACTAAATCGACCAGTTTCTCAATGGCGGTATTAAACAGCTCGGCGGCAATCACTATACTGATACACAGAATTATCACTGTCCATTCGGTATGTGTAATCCCCAAAACAAATCCTGCAATGATTACGATCACTGTGGCAATCAAATGAAAACTCAGGTTCTGCTCTTTGCCTACACAACTCAGGATACCCTGCCAGGCATAACCGAAACTGCGGAGCTGTTTTTTGAAATCGTATTGCATAATTGGTAAATTGAGAATTGAGAATTAAAAATTGAAAAATAAAGGCCGTGACGTCGGACTTGGGGAACATAGGGTTTAACTTGGGGGTAAAGTTGAACTTTAGAAACGCAGTGTTGAACTTTAGAATTACGCTGTCAGTTTCGTGACACTTGCTTTACTCCCTTTATTGTCCTCAGCTTTTTGATAAGCGCTTCCAGTCGTCCGGTATCGCCTACCATGACGGTAAGCGTACCTGAGAATAATCCGTCGTGAGAATCGATGCCGATGCTTCGCAACGTAATTCCGGTCTCTTTGGAGATGATGGAAGTGATATTGGTTACGATACCTATGTCGTCATGGCCTACCACACGTAGCGTAATGGGATATTGCGTACCTTGTGACTTACCCGCCCAACGCGCCTTGACGATACGGTATCCGAAACGTTCGCGTAAGTCGCTGGCATTCGGACAGTCGCAACGATGTATCTTGATGCCGCCGCTTACGGTGACAAAACCGAATACCTCGTCTCCGTAGATAGGATTGCAACAGCGTGCCAGCTTGAAGTCCAGGCCTTTCAGGTTCTGGTCGATGACGAGCACATCCTCTTTGGCGGTTGTTTCTTCGGGCAGGGTGGCGGCTTGCAGGTTATAGCCCTCGGCGCTACGGTACACGATGTCATCATGCGTATCATTCTCCCGCTTTTGCAGTTCGAGGTACTTGTCTATGATGTCGTTGACGTCGAGCGTTTCGTCGGCAATGCTCTGATAAAAATCCGTTACCACTTTGAAGCCGAGACGCTTGATGAGGCGCATCATCGTACCCTCGTCATATTCTATCTTCCGGTTTTTGAATTTACGTTCCAGCGTTTCTTTGGCAAATGCGTGCTGGCGGGCAGCCATTTCTTTGAGCGCCTGCCGTATCTTGGTGCGTGCTTTGGAAGTAGTGACGATGTTCAGCCAGCCTTGCTTGGGCGTCTGGGTATTGGAAGTCATGATTTCCACCTGATCGCCACTGTTCAATATCTGCTTGAGCTGTGCATTCCTGCCGTTTACTTTCGCTCCGATACATTTACAGCCCAGTTTGCTGTGGATGTGGAATGCGAAGTCGAGTACGGTGGAACCTTTACCCAGTTTGAACAAATCCCCTTTGGGGGTAAAGACGAATACCTCGTCTTCGTATAAGTCCAGCTTGAACTGATCCATGGTCTCCAATCCGCTGCTGTCGGAGTTTTCCAACGCTTCACGCACGGAAGTCAGCCATTCGTCCAAGCCGCTTTCGCCTTTGATTCCTTTATATCGCCAGTGGGCGGCAAGACCCCGTTCAGCTATTTCGTCCATGCGTTCGGTACGAATCTGCACTTCCACCCACTTGCCCTCGGGACCCATCACGGTGATGTGCAGCGATTCGTATCCGTTGCTTTTAGGCACGGACAGCCAGTCGCGCAGACGCTTCGGGTTGGGCTGGTACATATCCGTTACGATGGAATATGCCTGCCAACATTCCAGTTTCTCTTTTTCTACCTTAGAATCCAGAATCACACGGATTGCGAACAAGTCGTACACGCCCTCGAAAGGACACTTCTGCTTTTTCATCTTCTGGTAGATGGAGTGAATGGACTTGGTGCGTCCCTTGATGTGGAAGTGCAGTCCCGCATCTTCCAGCTTTTTCTGTACCGGAGCGATGAAAGCGGCTATATACTTGTCGCGTGAAGCTTTGGTTGCGTTCAGCTTCTCCTTGATGTGATAGTAAACGTCTTTCTCCGTATATTTCAGTGAAAGGTCTTCCAGTTCCGATTTCAGTTTGTACAAACCCAGCTTGTGGGCGAGAGGAGCATATAGATAAGCGGCTTCATTGGCCACCTGTTTGCGCGCTTCGTCATGCTCACAATCCTTTATCTGACGCATGATGTTCACGCGGTCGGCAATCATAATGAGGATAACGCGCATGTCTTCCGCAAAGGACAGCAGCAGGTTACGGAAGTTTTCCGACTCGATAGTGGGGCTTTTGGAGTAAAGCTCGTTTACCCGTATCAATCCTCGTATGATGCCCGCTACATCTTCGCCGTAGTTCCGTTCCACTTCTTCGGAAGTACAAGTGCCGCAGCGTACGGAGTCGTGAAGCATCAGTCCCAGAATGGAGGCGCGCTTCATGCCTATTTCTTCCGCTACGATAACGGCGGTCTGCATATCCTTGATAACCGGATTCAGGCCGAAGATGTCCCGTTGTATGCGGTTATTCCGTATAGAGTTTACAAGATGTGTTTTCAGCTTTTTGCAATCGCCTTTGTGGAGTGTTTCCCCTGAAAGTTGCAATAATTTTCGGTAGAGTACGAAGAGCAAACGCTTCTCTCCGGTAGTGAAAAATTCATCTGTTTCCATAATCGTCCGTATTTTCTGCTGTAAAGGTAGTTTTTTTCTTCTTTTTCTTGATGGCACTTCCGCTTTTTTTGTATTTTTGGGCATCAATTAATAAATTTAGATATTATGATAACACTCCAAGACAAAGAACTGCTTGCCAAGAAAGGCATATCAGAAGAGCAGATTGCCGAACAACTGGCCTGTTTCGAAAAAGGATTTCCATATTTAAAGTTATCTGCCGCCGCTTCCGTAGAGCAAGGTATACTGGCTCCGGACGCCGATGAGCAGAAAAAATATCTGAATGCGTGGGAAACATACACTCAGACAGACAAGACGGTTGTGAAGTTTGTTCCGGCATCGGGCGCGGCAAGCCGTATGTTTAAGAATTTATTTGAATTCCTCGGAGCGGAATACGATGCTCCCCAGTCAAGTTTTGAGAAAACATTCTTCGAGAAAATCGAGAAGTTTGCTTTTTACGATGACTTGAATGCCGCATGCCAAAAAACAGCCGGTAAAGATATTCCCGCGTTGCTGGCCGCCGGAAATTACAAAGCTGTGGTTGCCGCATTGCTCGAATCGGCGGGCTTGAATTACGGTGCGCTTCCGAAAGGACTGTTGAAGTTCCATAAGTACGAAGATGGCAGCCGTACCCCGTTGGAAGAGCATCTGGTGGAAGGTGCGCTCTATGCGGCCAACAAGAACGGCAAGGTGAATGTGCATTTCACCGTATCTCCCGAACATCGTGCGCTATTCAAGGCTTTGGTGGACGAGAAAGCGGCCGCCTATGCCAAGAAATACGGTGTGGATTACAATATCAGCTTCTCCGAGCAGAAGCCGAGCACCGATACCATTGCCGCCGATATGGAAAACAAACCTTTCCGCGATAACGGCAAGCTCCTGTTCCGTCCGGGCGGCCACGGCGCATTGATTGAAAACCTGAACGACCTCGATGCCGATGTAATCTTCATCAAGAACATCGATAACGTAGTGCCCGATAAGCTGAAGGGCGATACCGTATTATATAAGAAACTGATTGCGGGCGTACTCATCACGTTGCAGCAGCAGGCATTCGCTTACCTGCAACTGCTGGACAGCGGCAAATATACGCACGAACAGATTCTCGACATCCTGCAGTTTGTACAGAAGAAGCTGTTCTGCAAGAATCCGGAAACGAAGAACCTGGAAGATGCCGAACTGGTGATTTACCTGAAAGAAAAGCTGAACCGCCCGATGCGTGTTTGCGGTATGGTGAAGAACGTAGGCGAGCCGGGTGGCGGCCCGTTCCTTGCATATAACAGTGACGGTACGATTTCCCTGCAAATCCTCGAAAGCTCACAGATTGACATGAACGATCCGGAGAAGAAAGATATGTTTGAAAAGGGTACGCACTTCAATCCGGTAGATTTGGTTTGCGCCGTACGCGATTATAAAGGTCACAAATTTGACTTGGTGAAGTATGTGGATAAGGCAACAGGCTTTATTTCCTATAAGTCGAAGAACGGTAAAGACTTGAAAGCCCTGGAACTTCCCGGACTTTGGAACGGTGCGATGAGCGATTGGAACACGGTCTTTGTAGAAGTACCCCTGACTACATTCAATCCGGTTAAGACGGTGAACGACTTGTTGAGAGAGCAACATCAATAACAGCATCTGCATTTGGTTAATTTCATAGCCTCTGTGAAGTTAACCAAGTGGGTAGTAATATGTTAATATCATAATTACGGGAAGTTAACTCGATACGGTGAATGAAGTTAACTTCCCGTATTTCTTTTTATATCGTTTTTTCTCCCTATCTTTGCGATAATTCTATAATAACTGATACTGAAATGAAAAAGATTTTACTGTTAGGTTCCGGTGAGCTGGGTAAGGAATTCGTGATTTCCGCTCAGCGCAAGGGGCAATACATCATTGCCTGCGACTCTTATGCCGGAGCACCCGCCATGCAAGTGGCAGACGAATGCGAAGTGTTCAGTATGCTGGACGGTGACGCATTGGAACGTGTAGTACGCAAACACCGGCCGGATATTATTGTACCGGAAATTGAGGCTATCCGTACGGAACGCTTGTACGATTTTGAGAAAGAAGGTATTCAGGTTGTGCCCAGCGCGCGCGCAGTAAACTTTACCATGAACCGTAAAGCCATCCGCGACCTCGCCGCCAAGGAACTGGGACTGAAGACCGCCAAATATTTCTATGCCACTTCTTTGGACGAACTGAAAGCCGCTGCCGAAAAAATCGGTTTCCCCTGTGTGGTAAAACCGTTGATGTCTTCTTCCGGTAAGGGACAATCGCTCGTGAAGAGCGCCGACGAACTGGAGCATGCCTGGGAATACGGTTGCAATGGTAGCCGTGGAGATATAAAGGAGCTTATCATCGAAGAGTTCATTAAGTTCGACAGTGAGATAACCTTGCTGACAGTTACCCAAAAGAATGGTCCCACTCTGTTCTGTCCGCCTATCGGCCACGTACAAAAGGGTGGTGACTATCGCGAGAGTTTCCAGCCTGCCCATATCGATCCCGCTCATTTAAAGGAAGCGCAGGATATGGCAGAGAAAGTAACCCGTGCCCTGACAGGCGCCGGTTTGTGGGGAGTGGAATTCTTCCTGAGCCATGAGAACGGTGTTTACTTCTCCGAACTCTCTCCGCGTCCGCACGATACGGGTATGGTGACACTGGCAGGAACGCAAAATCTGAATGAATTCGAATTGCATTGCCGTGCCGTACTTGGCCTGCCTATTCCGGGTATCAAGCAGGAGCGGATCGGTGCAAGTGCCGTTATCCTGTCGTCCATTGCCAGTCAGGAGCGTCCTAACTATCGCGGTATGGAAGAGGTGGCCAAAGAAGAAGATACTTACTTGCGCATCTTCGGCAAACCGACTACCCGTGTCAATCGCCGTATGGGCGTTGTATTATGCTATGCGCCGCTGGGCAGCGACCTTGATACGCTGCGCGATAAAGCCAAACGAATAGCCGAGAAAGTAGAAGTGTACTAAGCCTGAGTTAAGTACATTTAAATATAAAGTGTGAAGTATAACGGTGCCCCAACCGCATGGTTATACTTCATACTTAAATAACGTTTAATCAAACAATCCCGGGTAAATCTCTCCACCCAGTTCGCTCACATTCAGTTGTTGCTGTAACTTTCCGTCCGACGAATAGAACAGTTGGAATTCTTCATTGGAATTGTAAACTTCCACTTCGATAACAATTATTGTAGGATGTTTGGGGAAAGTGATTATTCTCACATCTTTTAATCTCATGGAAGACATAATGCTTTCCATAAACGCTTCGGCAACGGGAGCGGGAACTTTCTCCAGCGACTCCACGTCATTCTCCGTCATTACCCATTGGGCATTTTCATCGAACCACACATCTATCTCCCGATTGTCCATAACGAACTCCGCCACATAACATCCCGCCATCTGTTCCCATTCCACATTAACGGCTTGCGGGTACATCTTCTCAAAGGCAGCCTGTATTTTCGCGGGAAGCTCTTTGGCAAAGGCGGAAGCAGAAACAAGCAGTAGCATACTTGCTACGAAACAAAATCTAAATCTTTTCATCTTAAAATACAAAACATTAAGTATAAAATATGAGGTATAACAATGCCCCGTCCGCATGGTTCATACCTGATACCTCATATTTTATACTTTATGTTTCGTATTTCAAACATTCAGCCTTCCCTTGTAGGAAAATGCTTTCTTCCCGAAATCAATATCCGGCAATACGGCATCAGCGGCAAACAGCCCGTAAACGGATGCCCCCGAGCCACTCATTGACGCATAGACGGCACCCTGCCTGTACATCTCTTCCTTTATTTCTCCGATAGCGGGAAATTGAGGAAACACGCTCTCTTCAAAGTCATTCATCATATACTCTCTCCATTCTTTAACGGGCAACTGTATCGTCTCCTTTAGTGACCGCTGCGGACGGCGCGGCTTTATTTGCGAAAAGGCGTCCCGTGTGGAAACGAATATGTCCGGCTTTACCAACCAAAGCTGATACCCCTTCAACGACAAAGAAACAGGTGAGAATATATTCCCGATACCTTCCGCGTAAGTGGGGGCGTTCCGGATAAAGAAAGCGCAATCCGCACCCAGACGGGCCGCGTGTTCTTCCAGTTTGTCAAGACTCAAACCGAGATTGAATTTCTCATTCAGCAGTTTCAGCATAAAGGCGGCGTCAGCCGAACCGCCCCCCAATCCGGCTCCCGAGGGAATACGCTTGAACAGATGAATATCTACCGGCGGCAGGTCGAACAACTCATCCAGCAGTTTATAAGCCTTTACTACCAGATTGTTTTCCGCTTCTCCCGCTATTTCTATACCTGCCTGATGCAGGCAATATTTTCCGTCACCGTCATGCAACGGGTTTATTTCCAGCGCATCTTCAATAGGAATAGGGTAGAAAATGGTTTCCAGATTATGGTAACCGTCCGGGCGTTTCTCTGTAATGTTCAGCCCCAAGTTTATTTTAGCGTTCGGAAAAGTAAGCATTGTTAAACCGAGAATTAAGAATTGAAAATTAAAAAACAAAAAACGGGCTGCCAAAGCGGCTCCGGACACAAAGTTAATGAATTCTGTTTATAGTAGATTGAAAACTTAACAACGATTTATTGATTGCTATCAATAAAATCATTTATCTTTGCTTTCCCTTTTGAAAGGCCGACTATTATTTCTTAATTTTTAATTTTCAATTTTTAATTCAAAAAGTGGCAGAACAAAGACGAACTACACGTACTCCGAAATCAAAAGCACCCCAGCCCGTCAACGACTACGGGCGTATCCAGCCGCAGGCGCCGGAGCTGGAAGAGGCTGTGCTCGGTGCATTGATGATTGAGAAAGACGCTTATTCATTGGTGAGTGAAATTCTCCGTCCGGAATCTTTTTACGAGCATCGGCATCAGCTGATATATTCCGCTATTACGGACTTGGCGGTCAATCAGAAACCGGTGGATATCCTTACGGTCAAAGAGCAGCTGGCCAAACGCGGAGATTTGGAAGAGGTAGGCGGTCCGTTCTATATAACCCAGCTCAGCAGTAAGGTAGCCTCTTCTGCGCACATCGAATATCACGCCCGTATTATCGCCCAAAAGGCGTTGGCGCGCGAGCTGATAACATTCACCAGCAATATCCAGTCCAAAGCGTTCGACGAGACGCTCGATGTGGACGACCTGATGCAGGAAGCCGAAGGCAAACTGTTCGAGATTTCCCAGCAGAACATGAAGAAGGACTATACGCAAATCAATCCGGTCATTGCCGAAGCGTACGACCTTATTCAGAAAGCCGCCGCCCGTACCGACGGTTTGAGCGGCCTCGAGAGCGGATTTACGAAGCTGGACAAGATGACTTCCGGTTGGCAGAACTCCGACCTTATCATTATAGCCGCCCGTCCTGCCATGGGTAAAACGGCGTTCGTGCTTTCCATGGCAAAGAACATCGCCGTGAATTTCCGCAACCCTGTCGCCCTGTTCTCCCTTGAAATGAGTAACGTGCAGTTGGTGAACCGTCTTATCTCCAATGTGTGCGAAATTCCGAGTGAGAAGATTAAGAGCGGACAGCTTGCCGACTACGAATGGCAACAGCTGGACTATAAATTGCGTGACTTGCTGGATGCGCCGCTGTATGTGGACGATACTCCTTCTCTTTCCGTATTCGAGCTTCGTACCAAAGCCCGTCGTCTGGTTCGCGAGCATGGGGTAAGGGTTATTATCATCGACTACCTTCAGTTGATGAATGCCAGCGGTATGTCGTTCGGCAGCCGTCAGGAAGAGGTGAGTACGATTTCCCGCTCGCTGAAAGGATTGGCCAAGGAGTTGAATATCCCTATCATCGCCCTGTCGCAGTTGAACCGTGGTGTGGAGAATCGTGAAGGAGAAGAGGGCAAGCGCCCGCAGTTGAGCGACCTTCGTGAATCCGGAGCCATCGAGCAGGATGCCGATATGGTATGTTTCATCCATCGTCCCGAATATTACAAGATTTATACTTCCGCCGACGGTAGCGACTTACGTGGTATGGCGGAGATTATCATAGCCAAGCACCGTAACGGTGCCGTGGGTGATGTGCGCCTGCGCTTTATCGGCCAGTACACCCGCTTCCAGAATCCGGAGGACGATATGGTGATTCCGCCGCCTACCGAAGGTGGCGGGGGAGCTACGTTCGGTTCGCGTATGAACGCGCCCATCGGCAGTCCTTCTACGCCACCGCCACCGTCTGCCGCCGACTATATGCCTCAAACGGACAATCCGTTTGGCGGGGTGGGGTCGGACGGGCCGTTGCCGTTCTAACAAAAAAACGAATCAAGGATGTACCGGTTATCGAGATAGAGGTACATCCTTGATTTGTTTTTTAGCCCTGTGATAGGGTTATCCCGCCTTGTTACTGTCCGTCCTTTTTCATCCTCAACACCCTGATCCCCGTAAATTTCTTATTGTTTTTCAGCATCTGTGCCAACGGCCTCTGCGTAATAACCACCATTTTCCGGGTAGAAGAAGCGTGAAGCAGCTTCAACACTCCTCTCTCATAATAGGCAAGCCCCAGATGAACAACATCCAATCCCGGAATATTGGTGGTGATGGCTATGATATCTCCATTCTTTATCCAACCGAAACCATTGTCGGGCAGCTTGTTCTTGGGGATATAATGAAAGACTTGTCCGGACAGGGACTTTTCTATTTCTTCCATCTTACCGATGTTGGCGGGAGATGACTCCAAGTGCTTGTACGCTTTGGCATGTGTAGACATGAAATCGAGGGACAGCCTTACCGTATCAGGACTGTTGGCTGCGGCCACATCTTCCATGAAGCCATGCCTGACACCGTTATTAACCCAATCGGCAATGTAATGCAGGCGGGACGTGTAACCGTCAATTTTACCGTCACGGTAACGGATGTTTTGCAGGTTTCGCGCATAGTCGGCCTTATCTATCGCCCCGTCCTTGACGGGGGACAGTGACAGAGCCAGCACATACTCCACAAAAGTGGTGCAATCCACTTCGTCGAAGTTGACTACGAGTTTCTCCTCGTCGTTCACTTCCAGCGTATGCGCCACATAGGGAGTTTTGAGGAAGCTCAATCCGTATTTCAGCATGGCATTGTCCGCTTCCTGTGCAGAGACGGACGATGCGATTGCCAAAGTACAGCATATACCGAGTAAAGTGGAAGGCATACCGGATAAAACACGGATTCTGCCGGATAAGGCTTTCATTGTCAAACGGTTTAGTATTTATATATCAAACTCTTGAAATCCGTTTTCTTGTCGAACGGAACAATCGTAAAACCATAATCGATGGCATTCCACTTACCGCAGTATATCAGGTAAGGTTCATGAGCCAAAGCTCCCCAACTGTTGTCGCCGCCTACGCCCATCATGCGGTAATCCAAGAAGAAATCTACCGAATGTTCCGGTTGCGGATCGGTGAGGTGACGGTGATTGGTCTTTTCGGTACGGGGAGAGCCGTTTTCGAGAGAGTCGCCGCTATCCAGGCTTTCCAGCGGATAGTTGGACACGTTCATTTCAAAAGTGCGGTCGGCTACAAACAGCAAGCCTTCTTGCGCCTTGTCGGTGAGGGTGCACCAATAGATGTCCGTGCGGTGGTTGTTTTCCTGCGGGCGGACATAAGGCTCGTACATGTCTTTGATGCCCGACGTGTATTCGCCGATGAACTGTGAAGTGCGGCGGTCGCGGTAATTCTCTTCCGGACCCCGGCCGTAGTAGGTCAGCGAGGTGATGCGGGCGGGCAGTTGCATGCGCAGCCCCACACGCGGTATCATCGGTGTCTGGGCATTCTCCGCGACGAAGCGGTTGTCCACCTTGATGACGCCGTTGCCGTACACCTTATACGTTATATCCCAGCGGGCATTGGTCTGCGGGAAGCGGTAGGTTACTTTTACCGCCGTAGTGTCTTTGTCACGCGCTACGTTGAAGCTCTCGGCTTTCGGCTCCTGATAGCTGGCCTCTTTCCACGCTTTCAAACGTACGGGAAGCTTGGCTCCGTAATCATTGTCGGTAGGGGCGCGCCAGAAGAAGGGGCGGGGACCTTGTCCGTTGTGAATGAATTCCTGCTTCTTGTATTGGTAAGATACTAACAGACCGCTTTGCTTGTCGAATGTGGCTTTGAAGTCTGCACCGGAGAAAATGACTTGCCGGCCATTGTCTTCCGAACCGGCGAATGCCTGCTTCGGGGCGTTTTCCTTGTGGAAAGTATATACATAGGTTTGTTCGCGCGCGATGACCGTACCTGCCGGAAGGAACGGTTCGGGTGTACGGATGGCGGCATAGAACTCTATGCGTACGTCTCCGGTGGAGTTATTGACGACGGGAATGCCATTCAGGAACGGACTGGTAACGGTCTGTCCCGGTTCGGCTTTGATGTCCTCGATACGTCCTTTGTAAATCTCCTTGCCATGATGGCGGACGATATAATAAAAGTCGAATTTGTCGAGATTGGTAAAGGAGAAGTCGTTCCGTATCTTTACGACAAAGGCTACACGGTCGAAGTCGAAGAACTTGATGTTCTGATACACCTTTCTCATTTCCTCGGTCTGCGGCTTGACGCTGCGGTCGGGATATACCACACCGTTGATGCAGAAGTTGCCGTCGGACGGAGTACCGTACTCACCGTAATCGCCCCCGTACGTCCAGTATTTGCGGCCGCCAGCGGTCTTGGCGGCAAGTCCCTGGTCTACCCAATCCCAGACGCAACCGCCTTGCAGGATGGGATACTTCTCGATGATGTTCCAGTAATCCTGGAAGTTACCCAGGCTGTTCCCCATGGCATGGGCGTATTCGCAGAGAATGAGCGGGCGGGTCATTTCGGGGTCTTGCGCGTATTTCTCAATATGGGCGGGGCGGTGGTACATGGGGCAGAAGATGTCCGTATTCCATTCCGTCAGGGCGCGTTCGTATTGTACGGGGCGGCTGTCAAGCGCTTTCAGCGTGTTATAGGTGACGTAGAAGTTCAGACCGTTTCCCGCTTCGTTGCCCAATGACCAGATGATGATGCTCGGATGATTCTTGTCCCGCTCATACATATTCAGCGTGCGGTCTACATGGGCGTTCATAAACAGCGGATTGTTTCCCAGCGTGCCGCCTACGCTCAGATTGTAGCCCATTCCGTGGCTCTCGATATTGGCTTCGTCTATGACGTAGAAGCCATACCGGTCGCACAGCTCATAGAAACGTTCCTGTTGCGGGTAGTGGCAGGTGCGGATGGTGTTTATGTTGTACTGCTTCCAAAGCTCGAAGTCTTTCAGCATGAGCTCTTCGGGAACGTAATGCCCGGTGTATTCATTATGCTCGTGATAGTTGACGCCTTTCACGAGGATAGGTCTGCCGTTTACCATCAGTTGCTTGTCCTTTATCTCTACGGTACGGAAACCGACTTTGCAGCTGGTGGCCTCGATAACGTCGCCGTTGATATGCTTCAGGCTGATAACGAGCGTGTAGAGGTCGGGCGTCTCGGCTGTCCATTGCAACGGTGCTTCGATTGTCTTGGGGGTGAACTCCACTTCCGTCTGACCGTGACCCACACGGGTCGAGGACTGGGCAATCTGCCTGTCTTTGCTGTCCAGCAAGCGATAGCCTACGACGAACGGGACTTCCTTGTCGGTTTTGTTGGCGAACTTCACTTTCAGTTTCAGGATTCCGTTGCGATAATCTCCGTCCAGAGGCGTTTCGGCCTTGAAGTCCGTCAGATGTATTTGCGGGCGGGCATACATGTAAATATCCCGTTCGATGCCGCTGATGCGCCAAAAGTCCTGACACTCCAGATAGTTGCCGTCGGAAAAGCGGTGTACCTGTATGGCTATCACGTTCTCGCCCCTGTGGGCAAAGGACGTAACGTTGAAGCGGGCAGGGGTCTTGGCGTCTTTGTTCATGCCGACAAACTTGCCGTTGAGGTAGTAGAACGCCGCTCCGCGCACTCCGTCGGCGCTCAGGAAGATTTCTTTGCTCTCCCAATCGGCGGGCAGGGTGAAGGTGCGGCGGTAGGTTCCCGTGGGATTCCATTCCTTGGGCACGTACGGCGGATTGGGCTTATCCCAGTAAGGAGCGTAGCCGGAAGAGCAGAATTCGTACGGGTGGTTGACGTAGATGGGAGTGCCGAAACCCTGCACTTCCCAGTTGCCGGGGACGTCGATGTCCGGCCAGCGGCTTACGTCTGTCCGGGCATCCATGAAGTCGGTGGGGCGGTCGGTGAAGTTCTCTACGTAGTTGAACTTCCACTTTCCGTTGAGGGAGATGCGGAATGTTCCGTTCTTGCGGTCGTTGATGACGGCGTCCGCCTCGTTCGTATAAGAGGTAAAGGTACTGCGGGGCGGTTCTTTGTTGATGTTTGTCAGTCGGGGATTGGTGATTTGCGCGTACCGGTCTTCCTGCGCCGCGAGGGCGAGAGGAAGAAGGGCGGCAGCCATCAGTAGTCTTTGTATTTTCATGATAATGGAGTTTTAAGGTTTGAACGGGTTGACGATGGTTGTAATCGTGTTGTTTTCGGAAGTGCTGTTATTCCGGAAAGGCAAGTCCTTCCCTCAACCATTTTTCCAACTCGCCGGTCCATTGGCGCTTGTACGTGAAGTTGTCACGGAAGCCCCAGCCGTGGCCGCCAGTAGGATAGACATGCAGCGTGGCGGGTACTTTTTGTTCGCGCAGGGCGAGGAAGTAACCGATGCCGTTGATGGGCAGTACGGTTGCGTCATCGGCGGACAGCATGATGAAGGCTTGCGGGGTTTGGGGAGATACCTGCCGTTCGAGCGAGTATTTCTGTTCCAGTTCGTCAGAAGGAGCCTCGCCGATGAGGTTCTTGCGTGAACCGCCGTGAGTGACGCCTTTCAGCATGGAGATAACGGGATAGAACAGAATCTGAAAGTCGGGACGAGTGGCGTCACTGCCGTACAGTGTGGCAAGAGAGGCTGCCAGATGTCCGCCTGCGGATGCTCCCATGATACCGATACGGTTAGGATTGAGCCCCCATTCTTTGGCATGCCCGCGTACGAGGCGGATGGCTTGCTCGGCGTCCGACAGGGGAACTTCGTTGTGCCCGTTCGGCATGCGGTACTTCAGCACCGCATACGTGATGCCTTGCGTTGTAAACCAGGCTGCCATGTCGTGCCCTTCGTGGTTCATGGCGAGACGGCCGTATCCGCCGCCGGGACACATGATGACGGCCATACCGTTGGGTTTGGCCGGACGGTAGACGGTAATGGACGGATTGACCACATTGGCGACGCGTCCGCCTTTCAAATCTTCCTGCGCACCGGTCAGCCCGTTGGTATTGGGCGCACCGTCAGGCCACAACAGCAGTTCGACGGGTTTCTGCGCGGACAGTGCCGTCGCTGCGAATAAAAGGGATAGGAATAGTATTTTTCTCATGATGTTGAACTTTAATTTATATCAAATGAATATGTATAACCTGACTGTACATATTCATTTGATGAATATCGTTTTATATTGTCCGAGCTTATTTCAGTATCCTCGCGGCTTATTTTGTTTTCATCGAAGCTTTGACGAGATAGAATATCAGGATGGCATAAGCGCCCAGCGCCAGCACTTCGGACCATGTGTTGTTGAGCCATGCGTCGTTCACCAGGTTTACGCCGCCGAAGCGCATTGCCGCACTTACCACGCCCATCAGCGCGCCGCCTGCAATGAAACCGGATGCCAGCAGCGTACCTTTCTCACCGCGTTCTGCGTTGAGGGCTGCATCTTTGCTGCGACCGGTTACGTACCAGTTTACGGCGCCGCCCACCACCAACGGAACGTTCAGTTCCAGCGGGATGAACATACCCAGCGCGAAAGCGAGAGCCGGTATCTTACAAGCGTTCAGCACGATAGCCAACACCGCACCGATGCCGTACAGCAACCACGGGGCGCCCACACCGTTCATCAACGGTTCGATAACCGCCGCCATTGCGTTGGCCTGCGGAGCTGCCAGTTGTCCGCTGGTAAATCCGTAAGTCTTGTTCAGGATAATCATCACACCGCCCACGGTAGCCGCCGAAACGATTGTTCCGAGGAACTTCCACGTTTCCTGCTTGACGGGGGTGCTTCCCAGCCAGTAACCGATTTTCAGGTCAGTGATGAAACCGCCCGCCATAGACAGCGCCGTACACACCACGCCGCCCATCACCAAAGCCGCCACCATTCCGCCGGGGCCTTTCAAGCCTACCGCCACCATTACTACCGATGCAAGGATAAGCGTCATGAGCGTCATGCCCGATACCGGATTCGTACCCACAATGGCAATGGCATTGGCCGCTACGGTGGTAAAGAGGAACGAGATGCCCGCAACGAGCAGGATAGCCACCACCGTGTGCAGCAGATTGCCCTGCATCACGTCGAAGTAGAAGAACAGCGTAACCAGTATCAGCGTGATGATGGAACCGATGGCGATAATCTTCATGGAAAGGTCGCGTTGCGTACGCTTCACGCCGGCTTCCGCATCGGCCTTGCCGCCCATCTCTTTGGCGGCCAGTCCCACGGCGCTCTTGATGATGCTCCATGACTTGATGATGCCGATGATGCCCGCCATTGCGATACCGCCGATACCGATGCTCTTGGCGTAGTATTTGAAGATTTCTTCGGGAGACATGGCGCCTACGGTGGCGGTAATCTCCGGGTTCCATTGATTGAGCACGCTGTCGCCCCAGATGAGGGACATGCCCGGAATGATAATCCACCACACGGCCAGCGAACCGGCGCAGATGATGGAAGCGTATTTCAGTCCGACGATATATCCCAGACCCAGTACGGCCGCTCCGGTATTCACCTTGAATACCAGCTTGGCTTTCTCCGCCAGCATTTCGCCGAAGCCGCATACGCGGGTGGTGAAATTCTCGTTCCACCATCCGAAGGTGGCCACGATGAAGTCGTAAAGACCGCCGATGATACCCGCCATCAGCAACGGTTTCGCCTGGCTGCCGCCTTTCTCGCCCGATACAAGCACCTGCGTCGTTGCGGTCGCTTCGGGGAAGGGGTATTTGCCGTGCATGTCGCTTACGAAATATTTACGGAACGGGATAAGGAAAAGAATACCCAGCACACCGCCCAGCAGCGAGCTGATGAATACTTGCGCGAACGTTACGGTGATTTCCTGCGGATAGCTTTCCTGCAGGATATACAGTGCGGGCAGGGTAAAGATGGCGCCTGCCACGATTACCCCGGAACTGGCTCCGATGGATTGGATGATGACGTTTTCGCCCAGCGCGTTCTTGCGTTTGGCTGCGCCGGACACGCCGACGGCGATGATGGCGATAGGGATGGCCGCCTCGAATACTTGTCCCACTTTCAGTCCCAGATAGGCTGCCGCCGCCGAAAACAGAACCGCCATGGCGATACCCCACAGTACCGACCAGAGGTTCACTTCGGGATATTTCCTGTCGGGGCTCATCAAGGGGTTGTAGACTTCTCCCGGCTTTAGCTCCCGGAACGCATTTTCCGGCACGCCGGTCAGTTTCTCTTCTTCTTGTTTCATGATAGTTGTTTTATTTTTATTGTTATGATTGCGATATGTCTTGATTATCCGCTTTGTAAATGTGTAATTTCCGTCCTGCGGGATGAAATAAACCGTCTCACGAGACGGATTTATTCGTCTTACGGGACGATATTTTTTGTCCTGCGGGATAAATATTTTCATCCCGCAAGACAAATTTGTTATAGACTTCAAAGAAAGCAAAAAAAAGGAGAATTGAAAAATTCTCCTTTATTCTGTATCATAAAAACGTTTATTTGGCGTCTTTGGCGGTCATGTCGCCCTCAACGAACAGACGTATCATTTCGGTCTTGGCGTTGGTGCGCAGCGTAATGGACTTCTTGAAGTGTCCGGGATATTTGCCTGTACCGTTGTAGGTAATCTTGATGGTTCCGGTCTTGCCGGGCATCACCGGCTCTTGCGTGTATTCGGGCACCGTGCATCCGCAAGATGCCACGGCCTGGTGGATTACCAGCGGAGCGTCTCCTACGTTGGTGAATGTAAACGTGCAGCTTACCACCGGATTGTTCTCGGAGAATGTTCCGAAGTTATGGGTGGTCTTGTCGAATTTGATGTCCGCCCCGCCTTGTGCGCAGGCATAACCGATGCTCATAACCAGCATCAACATATAAAAAGCAAGTTTCTTCATGTCTTTATCTTTTTTAATTACACAAGGTGCAAAGGTAAGCCATTTCCGCAAAAATCACTCGTACTCTGTGCGAAATTGTATTAAATCGGTATCAGAAACCATTGTGACGGATGATGAGCAGGGAGAAATAAGGGAAACGGAGCGTTTCGAGCTGCTGCCTGTCGCTGATGTATTTCTCTTGCGGAGTGCCTACGTTCTCAAAATAACGGTAGTCGTATTCGGGATGCAGGCGGATGCAGCGGTGTACCTCGCCTGCGCATTGCGACAGCTTCATGATGACGACTGTGCTCCCCGACTGTATCAGCCGCTCTATCTCTTCGGCGGTGGTGATGCCGGGAATTACGGTCAGCCTCTCTTCCTGGCTGGCGATGTGCAGTCCGCCCCGCGCTCCGGCGGCGATGAAGGCGGGGATGCCGGCAATCTGTTCCACGGGGATGCCGGCGGCTTGCAGTTTCTCATATATATAATGTATAGAGGAGTAGAAGCCTGCATCGCCCTCTGCCACGACGGCCACTTTCCTGCCTGCGTGATGCAGGGAAAGGGCTTCGGCGTACACTCGGTCGTAGGCGTTGAGGGCGTCCGTCCGCTGCTTGCTCATGGGCAGGGAGAAGCGGCGGATATGGCCGGCGGGTATGTCGAGCCGGAGCATGATGTCGGCGGCACGTGAGAGGGGACGGCCGTCGCGGGCGGGCGTTTCGGGACAGAAGATGCAGTCGGCGGCTTGCAGGGCTTTCAGTCCTTTCAGGGTAATCAGTTCGGCTTCTCCGGGGCCGAGGGATACGAAGGTGATGGGGAACATTCTGTTTTACTGTTAATCCGGTTAGAAATAAAAAGGAATTTCGGGATGCAAAAGTCGGGAAATAATCGGTAGTAAACAAGATATTATTTATCTTTGTTATTTCTATCAAATAATCTGCGAGTATGGATTACCAACTGAATACACGCTTGAACGGCAATATCGCGATGACATCCCGCTTCCACGAAAGCAAGCCGCTGCAACGTGACAAGACTTTGTATAAGTTTCTGTGGGTGCAGGGCGGTACGCTTACCGTCGAGGTAGACCACATCCCCATGAAGCTGGAAAAGGACGAGATTATTACGCTTACCCCGCTGCATCATCTGGATATCAAAGAGGTGGAAGGCGAGTATCTGGCTTTTGTGTTCAACAGTAACTTCTACTGCATCTACGGGCACGACGACGAGGTGTCCTGCAACGGATTCCTGTTCTACGGCTCGTCCCGGGTGATGCGGTTGAAGCTGTCGGAAGAGCAGTCGTCCAACCTGCGCGACATAGTCCGGATTTTCCGTCAGGAGTCCGCCGTTAATGATAATCTCCGGGAGGAGATGCTGCGGATTGTGCTGAAACGTTTCATCATCACGTGTACACGCATTGCCCGTACACGGTTCGGTGTGGGGCGGGAGAATGAACAGACGTTCGATGTTATCCGCCGGTTCTATGTGCTGGTAGACAGTAACTTCCGCGAGAAGAAGCAAGTACGGGACTATGCCGATATGCTTTGCCGTTCGCCTAAAACGCTGTCCAATCTGTTTGCGGCCTGCGGATTGCCTTCACCGCTTCGCGTCATCCACGAGCGGACAGAGGCGGAAGCCAAGCGGCTGTTGCTGTACACGCGCAAAAGCGCTAAGGAAATCGGCTCTATCCTGGGCTTTGAGGACGTGGCCGCCTTCAGCCGTTTCTTCAAGAAAATGACGGGCGGGAGCGTGTCGGACTACCGAAAACAGGCACAACGGGAAGAATTGCCAACTGTTACGGAATAATTGCCATTCCGCAACCGGCCGGAAACAGGGATATTTGCAAAAACATTTCACCGGAGCCGTAACGTCTCTTCAGTGAACCTAAAACAACAAAGATATGAAAACGAAATTGCAAAACCTGTTTCTTGCGGCGCTGACACTGGCCGCTTCTTCCCAAAAGCAGGGTGTTAACCTCATCCGTGTGGCTATTCTTGTGATATTTGTATGGATAGGCGGTTTGAAATTCTGGAACTACGAAGCCGAAGGAATCGTACCGTTCGTGGCAAACAGCCCGTTCATGAGTTTCTTCTACAACAAGCCTGCGCCGGAGTACAAGGAATACAAGCTGAAAGAGGGCGAGTTCAACGAAGCCAAGCACCGGTGGCACGCGGAGAACAATACCTACGGTTTCTCCCGCGGCCTCGGCATACTGATTATGACAATCGGTATCCTTACCTTCCTGGGGATATTCTCTCCCGGAATCGGACTGGCAGGAGCCGCGCTCGCCCTCATAATGACTGTCGGCACGCTTTCGTTCCTCGTCACCACCCCCGAGGTGTGGGTTCCCGATTTGGGAAGCGGAGAGCATGGCTTCCCCTTGCTGACCGGAGCCGGACGACTGGTCATTAAAGATACCGCCATCCTTGCCGGAGCCATCGTGGTGCTGGCGGACAGCGCGAAAAGAGTATTGAATCGATTAAAGAAATAAGAGTATGAAAAAGTATGATGCTATTATTATCGGCTTTGGAAAAGGCGGCAAGACACTCGCTGCCGAGCTGGCGAAACGGAACTTTACTGTTGCCATGATAGAACGTTCGGATAAGATGTACGGCGGTACGTGTATCAATATCGGATGTATTCCGACCAAGACGCTGGTACATTCGGCGGAGCTGGCGGATAAGAGCGCGTCCTGGGAACAGAAACAGGCGTACTACCGCCGTTCCGTGGCAAAGAAAGAGGAAGTGACCTCTTTCCTGCGTCAGAAGAACTACCGCAATCTGGCAGACCATCCCAATATAGCGGTATATACGGGTACGGGTTCTTTCATCGCCCCCGATGCGGTGGAGGTACGCATGGCGGAAGAAACGATCCGGCTTCAGGCGCCGCGGATATTTGTCAATACGGGAGCCGAAACCGTCATTCCGCCTATCGAGGGGATAAAGGACAATCCGAAGGTGTACACCAGCACTTCCATCATGGAACTGACGGAGCTGCCCAGGCGTCTCGTCATCGTGGGCGGCGGATATATCGGCTTAGAGTTCGCCTCAATGTACGCTTCTTTCGGTTCGCAGGTGACGGTGCTGGAAAGCTCTTCCGAACTGATAGCCCGCGAAGACCGTGACATTGCCGCCAGTGTGCAAGAGGTGCTGGAGAAGAAAGGCGTAACGTTCCGTCTGAATGCCCGTGTGCAGTCCGTGGACGGTACGGCGGTTGTCTGCCGGGATGCCGTGACGGGCGAGGTGCTGCGGCTGGATGCGGATGCTATTCTTCTGGCTACCGGACGCCGCCCCAATACCGCAGGATTGAACCTGTCTGCGGCTGGGGTGGAGGTGAACGAGCGGGGCGCTATCATCGTGAACGAGCATTTGCAGACCACCAATCCCAATATCCGCGCCATCGGCGATGTGAAAGGCGGTTTACAGTTCACCTACATCTCGCTGGACGATTATCGCATTCTCCGCGAGGATTTGTTTGGAGCGGGCGAGCGTAAGGTGTCCGACCGTGAGCCGGTGAGCTATTCGGTATTTATAGACCCGCCGCTTTCACGCATCGGCATGAACGAGGACGAAGCCCGCAAGAAAGGCTTGAACATCAAAGTAAACAAACTCCCCGTCGCCGCCATTCCCCGTGCCCGTACATTGGGCAATACGGACGGGCTGTTCAAGGTGGTGGTGGATGCCGATACCGATAAGATACTGGGCTGTACCCTGTTCGGAGCGGAGTCGGGCGAAGTCATCAATCTGGTGGCAATGGCCATGAAGACGGGGCAGGAATATACTTTCCTGCGCGATTTCATCTTCACGCATCCCAGCATGAGCGAGGCGTTGAACGATTTGATGAACTTGTAGACTCTTTTTCTTTGGCGATTTGTGCGGGGAGAGTTTGCGTATCTCCCCAAAATTGCCGAATATTGTGCTCTGAAATATAAAACCGAATAATCATGACCAGATTACCTCTCATGGGTATTGCATTCGCGTGTGCATTGTCTATGACTTCCTGCGGCGCGAAGTCCCGGCAAGCGTCCGGCGATTCCGGTTCCGCGGCTGTTGCGGTCTCCGTTACGGACACCGCTTCCGCAATTGTTCCCGTCTACGCCAAAGGCTATACGGTGAAATATCTGCCGGGAAATGTACGCTTGGTGGACATACGCGACCCTCAGAAAGAAGAGGGGAATACTTTCCGGTATGCCTTGGTTCCGAAGGGCGCTAAGCCTGCCGGTATCCCCGACGGCTATACCGTGATAGAAACTCCGGTGAAGCATGCCATCTGCATGACTTCCCTGCAACTGTCCAACTTCATCCGTTTGGATGCCTGCGACTACGTGGCGGGCATCACCAGTACCCGCCACCTGTTCAACAAGGAGATGAAAGAGCGTCTGAAATCGGGGAAGACATCCAAAATAGGGATTGAGGGGAACTTCGATAATGAGGTGATTATGAGCATAAACCCCGATGTCATCTTTATCTCTCCTTTCAAGCGGGGCGGATATGATGCCATGCGTGAGACAGGCATTCCGCTGGTTCCGCATTTGGGATATAAGGAGATGACTCCGCTGGGACAGGCGGAATGGATAAAGTTCATCGGCATGTTCATCGGCCGGGAAGCAGAGGCGAATGCCGGGTTTGCCGGGATAGAGAAACGGTATAACGAGCTGAAAGAGCTGGTGGCCGGTGTGAAAAGGCGTCCTGTGGTGTTCAGCGGTGAAATGCGTGGCGGCAACTGGTATGCGGTAGGCGGAAAGAGTTTCCTCGCCGAGCTGTTTCGTGATGCCGGGGCAGACTATTTCCTGAAAGACGACCCTCGTTCGGGGGGCGTGACACTGGATTTCGAGACGGTGTACAGTCAGGCGGAGAGCGCCGACTACTGGCGCATCGTCAACAGCTATGACGGAACATTCTCTTACGACGCCTTGAAGTCCTTAGACCCTCGCTATGCCGACTTTCGCGCTTTCCGTGAGCAAGGGGTAATCTACTGTAATATGCGTGAGAAACCCTTCTATGAGAGTATGCCCATGCAGCCCGAGGTAGTCTTGGAAGATTTGATTCATGCTTTTCATCCCGACCTGCTTCCCGATTACAAACCCACTTATTACGAGCGACTGAACCGATGAAAAGACCTGTGCTGCCGTTGATGCTCCTTATACTGGCATCCATCTTCCTGTTCTTTTTGCTGAACCTGTTGCTGGGCTCCGTCCATATCCCGTTTGGCAAGATATGGGAATTGCTGTGGGGGACGGGAGCGGCTTCCACCCCCGATATGATGAGCAATCAGGAAGTTATCTGGAGCAATATCCTTTGGAAAAGCCGTGTGCCGCAGGCTCTTACGGCGTTGGTGGCGGGAGCGGGGCTTTCGGTCAGCGGTTTGCAGATGCAGACGGTGTTCCGTAATCCGCTGGCAGGACCTTCGGTGCTGGGCATCAGTTCGGGAGCGAGCCTGGGAGTAGCCTGCGTGGTGCTGCTGTCCGGCGCTATGGGCGGTGTGGCGCTGAGCCGTCTGGGATATATGGGAGAGGTGGCGCTCTCCGTCGCCGCCATTATCGGGGCATTGTCCGTGATGGCGCTGATAGTCTACGTCTCCCAGAAGGTAAAGGGAAATGTGACGCTGCTGATTATCGGCGTGATGATAGGCTATGTGGCAAGCGCCATTATCGGCGTACTGAAATACTTCAGTGTGGAAGAGGATATCCGGGCATACGTCATCTGGGGGCTGGGCAGCTTTGCGCGCGTCTCCGGCGACCAGATGCTGCTGTTTGTCTGCATTATGGCGGTGTTGCTGCCCTTGTCGTTCCTGCTGATAAAGACCATGAACCTGTTGCTGCTGGGCGACGGCTATGCACGCAACTTGGGACTGAACATCAAGCGGGCGCGCCTGCTCGTCATATCCTGTTCCGGAGTGCTGGTGGCCATTGTCACCGCCTACTGCGGGCCTATTATGTTTATCGGACTGGCAGTGCCTCATTTGTGCCGCGCCATCTTCCATACGTCCGACCATCGCATCCTGATGCCCGCCACCTTGCTGGTAGGCGCCGCATTGGCGTTGGTGTGCAATCTGATTGCCCGTATGCCGGGATTCGAGGGGGCGTTGCCCGTCAATTCGGTAACTGCGCTGGTAGGCGCTCCGGTAGTTGCGTCCGTACTTTTCAGAAAGAGAAAAGGGGAGCTGAACGAATGAAAATGTCAGGTCTGTCAAAACGGGTGTATCAAGTATGTCAAACGGGCGTATCAAGTACGTCAAACGACCATATCAAGTATATCAAACTGTAATATCATATATATTGAAGAACGAGACTATACATATCGAGAATCTCTCTATCGGTTATCCCGGTAAGAGTGATGTGAAGGTAGTGGCGGACGGCATCTGCGCCGGCATCAACAGCGGTGAGCTGACCTGCCTGCTGGGTGCCAACGGAGTGGGTAAGTCCACATTGCTCCGTACCCTGTCCGCTTTCCAGCCCAAACTGGGTGGAGAGATACGTATCCAAGGAAAAGAGATTGAATCCTATACCGATAAGCAACTGTCGCGCGTTATCAGCGTAGTGCTGACGGAGAAATGCGACATCCGCAACATGTCCGTTACGGAGCTGATAGGACTGGGACGCAGCCCTTATACAGGCTTTTGGGGGACGCTTACCAAAGAGGACAGGCATATAGTGGAGCACTCCGTTTCCCTGGTCGGTATTTCTCACCTTGCGTATCGGATGGTGCATACGCTGAGCGACGGCGAGCGTCAGAAAGTCATGATAGCCAAAGCGCTTGCGCAGGAAACTCCTGTGATTTACCTGGACGAGCCTACCGCCTTTCTCGACTTTCCCAGCAAGGTGGAAATGATGCAACTGCTGCACCACCTCAGCCGGCAGACGGACAAGACCATTTTCCTCTCCACGCACGACCTCGAACTGGCTCTGCAAATAGCCGACAAAATCTGGCTCATGGACAAGGCGAACGGTGTCACCATCGGTACTCCCGAAGACCTGTCGCTGAACGGCAGCCTTAGCAGCTTTTTCGCCCGCAAGGGCATCGTGTTCGACTTGGAAACCGGATTGTTCCGTGTAGACAATGAATATACCTCTCAGATACGTCTGTCGGGTCATGGGCAGAGATACGCCATGGTGCGCAAAGCCTTGCAGCGCAACGGCGTCCTCGCCAACCGCAACGTAGAGTCGGACACCTGTATCGAGACAGGCGATTTGAAGGGAGACGGCACTTTTGTCCTGCATCGTCCCGGTGAAGAACCGGTGCGCCTTACCAGTATCGAGGATTTATTGGCGAAGCTCCATGAGCGCTCGCTTTGTAAATAGCAGTCATCCGGCCGTTATCGGAATTTATATCCTACGGTAAAGAATGAAGCGAAGTTTCGGGGCAGGTAGTTATGGAACTCTTCCGTATCTATTACCTGCCTCAGTTGCTGATTGACCTTTACCAGCCCCACCTGTGCCTCTGCACCGATGACGAGCCTGCGGTATTCCAAAGCGATTCCCACGACGATACCGCCGTCCAACCGCCTGTTTCCGGCATTCTTCTCCAGGACGCAACCAAACGTATCCATCTTGAACCGCCGGTTTCCGTCGGCGGAGCTGCCGCTGTAATAATACGGGATGCTGCCGGATGTCTTTCCGCCCACACCGCAGGCGATGTACGGGCCGACATTCAGCGAGGCGTGGTAATCCTTTCCCAACGGCAGCCTTGCGGCCACCCTGACGGGTATCTGCAAGTACAGCTCGTTCATCCCGGCGTTCCGCACGTAATCCATATCATCCCTGCCGCCTATGGATACAAATTCCAAAGCGGATCGCAGCGCCCAGGTCTTATTCAACGCGTATTCCGCGCCTATCCCCGCTTTGCAGGCTATTTGCGTATCACTGCCGGAGTGCTTTCCGTAAAGGCGGGAAGTTCCGATTCCCGCCTCTGCATAAAAGGAGATAGGTAACTGCGCCCGGACGGCCGATGTGGCGACCGCCATGCACATTATCATCAATGCCTTTTTCATACATATATCTTTCCGTCTTCGCCGATTAATAAAATCGTGAGCTCTCCGTCGGGCAACAGGGGAGCGCAGCACTGTCCGCAAAGCTCTATCAATAGCTTGGCGAATGTTTCCAGCTTTTCCGCGGGAATGATGTCCCATAACTCCCGCGCCAGATTCATCTTCCGGATAGCGGCCGATACGTCTTCGCCGCATTCCGCCCGGCGGGCTATGTCCTGAATGAAGTCCTTGTTCATCACAACCTTCTTGCTATGGGTATCGAGGTGGCCTTCCGCCAGTTTCACGGCTTTGCCTATCATTACTCCCAGCGTGACGCGGGGCAGTTTCAGCTCGTCGGCTATCTTCAGCGTCTCGCCGATGAAGTTTCCGTAATGTACAAAGGCCTGTACCGGCAACCCGGGATAGTAGGCCTTGATGTACCGTTCGCTCTTTGCCCCGGAACTGATAACCACACGCGGGCTGTCCGTGGCGCGCGCCACTTCCATCGACTTGCGGATAGAGCTTACGAACGCCTCGCTGGAGAACGGCTTCACGATACCCGACGTACCGATGATGGATAGTCCCCCCTCTATGCCCAGACGGGGATTGAAGGTACGCTTGGCTATTTCCTCGCCGCCGGGTACGGAGATGGTCACAACGATGGGATTGCTCATTTTAGGCACGCCGACATAGCTGAGGTACATCCTTACATTCTCCTCTATCATCTTGCGTGGCGTGGGATTAATGGCGGGCGCTCCCAATTCCAGTCCTAATCCCGGCATGGTGACGATACCTATCCCTTCTCCGCCGGCGATGATGATGTTATAATCGTCTTGCTGCTTTCCACTGTTCACCTCGTCCATATTGAACGGCAGGGCGATATTCACCTTAATCTGCATTCCGTTGGTAATGTCGGGGTCGTCTCCCGCGTCTTTTATGACGCAGGCTTCCGATTCCACCATCCAGTTGTCGTTGACGGAACTGGAACGGGGACGTTGCTTCTGAGGCTCTACGGGAACTCCTATCATCTCTCCATTGGGCAGGGTTACTATAAACTCCGGGGGACGGGGAGTTCCGTCGAGGTTGAATATATCCCATATGGCTGCTGCGGCCGCTGCGGCCGCGCATGTTCCCGTGGTGAACCCGCTGCGCAGGTCATAGAATCCGGGATGGTACAGCTCTACCATTCTTCGCAGACCGTGTCGCCCGTTTACGGGCAGGAGATTGGGTTGGAGCGGCGGACGCTTTATGATGAAGATGCGGATGCCCAGTTCCTGGGCTGCTTCCACCTTCTCGGAAAACCCGCCGGAAGCGCCGCTTTCTTTGATTACGATAGCATCGGGACGTATCTGCCGTATCAGCAGGCGTTCGTCTTCTCCGGCATGGTAGTAACGCAAATATTCTTCGGGGAATGCCTCGCTTCTCGCCAATTCGCGTGAACTCTCACGGTCGAGGATACGGAAATAGCAGCGGCAGCTTTCCTGCCAGAGCGCTTTCAGTTT
Source organism: Bacteroides sp. 44_46 (assembly GCF_001915465.1). Classification (NCBI taxonomy): domain Bacteria; kingdom Pseudomonadati; phylum Bacteroidota; class Bacteroidia; order Bacteroidales; family Bacteroidaceae; genus Bacteroides; species Bacteroides sp. 44_46. The sequence goes on from NZ_MNQO01000014.1 coordinate 105,127, forward strand.
GCCTATACTCTTTACTCCTGTCAGCGCCAGTAGTATGTAGACCTCTTCCTTCTTTATCTTTTGGACGGCGTCTTCAAAACTGTCGCACCATACGATACCGTCATGCTTCTCTATGCGGGGGTAAATGCGGTCGTAGAGGATGGCCGGAATCTGAAGCTTGTCGGATACGTCGTTGACGTTCCTGTGCAGTTCCTCGGCAAAAGGATGCGCGGCATCTATCAACAGTGAAATGTTCTCTTTACGGCAGAAAGATTCCATAGCGTCTTTATCCATGCCACCTTGCAGGCGGATGCCGTTATGCAGAGGAATGTCTTGTTCGTAACCCTTGGTTGAATAATAGAAGGGCTTTCCAGCTTCCTCAAGTGTTTGGACGGCTATGCGTCCTTCGGTTGTACCGCCTAATACTAATATCATTTTTTTATTTTCTAAATAAGTGTTTGAATTCGTGTGCATACAGTCGCGACAGTCCTTCGCGATTGCCGATAGCCTCGCCTACGACAATCATGGTTGTCAGGGTCAGGTTATTCTCTTTTACTATCCGTGCAAGGTCTTTCAGCTCTCCCCGGAAGATGCGTTCGTCCGGCCAGGTGAGGTGATAGCATACGGCTACGGGGGTTGTTTCCGGGTACTCTTGCAGAAGTTCCGCCTGTACCTGTTCTGCGATGCCTGCGCTGAGGAAGATGCACATGGTGCTTTGCGAGCGTGCCATGAGGTGCAGTTTCTCCCGTTCGGGCATAGGAGTCCGTCCTTCGCCGCGGGTCAGTATGATGCTCTGTACTTTCTCCGGAATGGTGAACTGCGACTTCAGAGCCGCCGCCGCTGCCTGGAAAGAAGATATGCCCGGCGTGATGTGATAGCTCATGCCGTATCGGTCGAAGTAGTTCATCTGTTCCTGTATCGCTCCGTAGATGCAGGGGTCGCCCGTATGCAGGCGCACGATGAACTTTCCTTTGTCGTAGAACTCTTTCATCAGCGCGAACTGTTCTTCCAAATCCATGGAAGCGGAGCTGCGCACCGTTGCGCCCGGTTTGGCGCAAAGCGTCAGCTCACGGGGCACGAGGCTGCCTGCATAGAGGATGAGGTCGGCCTTTTCCAGCATCTCCCGTCCCCGTACGGAGATAAGGTCGGGGTCACCGGGGCCTGCGCCTACAATCTCGATGTGTCCCCGGCGCAAGGCGCGGATATTTATAGCGGCGGCTACCGTATAGTTCCCGCCTTTACGTTTCGGCATTATCAGCTCACTGTTGCCGGAAGACAGCAACGCTGCCGCCTCGCTCACGCTGGGCGTACCCATGTGCTTCATCACGGTTTTGCTGGGGTGCGGCACGTCTGTCGCCGCCAGCTCTTCGGCCGTATAGAAACAGACGTCGTATTCCTTTTGGAGCGACTTCACCACCGGCTCGTCACGCTTGGCGTCAATCGTAGCGATGGATGCGATGGCCTGCCGGGGAATGCCGTATTCTTTCAGCCTGTCCAGAATCTCTTCCGTCACTTCCTTCACAGGCCCGGCCTGGCGGGCAAGTCCGATGCCGACGTGCACCATTCGCGGCACATAGCAGATAGACGGCGTCCCCTCTATGTAATGTACCTGCGGCGAGACGCACAGCACCAGTTGGAAGCGGGATACCTCGATGTCTTTCAGACGATAGAACACCTCTACATGAGGGGGAAGATGCGCTTCCAGCCAGTCGGTACCCTTGTCGCGGACTTCCAGCAGCAGTGCGGTGGGCTTTCCGCTTACGAAGAGGCGGATAGGCTCGTTCATGCACGCCTTCATCTTCTCCTCGCGAGTTTGGGCGAGCTCCGCCAGCCGCAGGGCGGAAGCATCCACATTGAGTATCGGGAACCAGCCGAAACGTCCGGGCAGTTTGTCCAACGCCCACAGTCCGGTAAGGTCGCTTTGAGTGGTTATCACGGGCTCGGCTCCCAATGCGCCGGCTATCGCTGCGGTCAGTTCGTTGGCTCCGCCGATATGTCCGGACAGGACGGAGATGGCGTATCTGCCCGTACTGTCCACGCAGATTACGGCGGGGTCGGTGTACTTGTTCTTCACGCAGGGGGCGATGGAGCGTACGCAGATGCCCATGGCTCCGATAAAGATAAATGTGTCGTAACGGTTGAAGTTCTCGGCAGTGAAGCTGCCGGTCGATTCGATGTGCGTACATCCGTCTTCATGGCGCGGGGTGAAAATCTCCGCTTCGGGAAACTCCTTGAGCAACAGCCGCGCAGAAGCCAGTCCCGCTTCCGAGACGAGCATGATGGCCGTCTTCATGCGGGGAGCGTCCGCTTTCATAACAGGTATGTCTGTTTTCATAATGGATATATCTTGTCTTATTGTTTTATGAAAGCGTCGCTTTCATAATTTCGATGGGGTTATAATCATTCAGCGCGATGCGGACGGACGGATGCGGTATCAGGCCGGCGGCTTCGGCTCCTTTCGTGAACGCGTTTTTACTGTCTGCCGATACGGAGTTGAAGACGATACATCCGCCGGGCTGTAAGTTTTCCTTTATCTTCGCCAGCATTTCCGGCAGACGTCCGCCGTGTCCGCCTATAAAGACGGCGTCGGGGCGGGGGAGAGCATCGGTCGCCGTTTGCAGGAAATCGCCTGTGATTGCCGTGATGCCCGGCGTACCGAAGCGGCGGCTGTTGATATTCATCAGTTCTTCGCCCTCGGCGCGTACCTCGAAGGAAACGACCGTGAGGTGGGGAAATTGCAGCCGGGCTTCGATGGATACCGACCCGGTGCAGAAACCGACATCCCAGAATACGCGACGCCGGTTCAGCTCCAGCGCCTGTAAGGTAAGCAGGCGGACGGGCGCTTTGGTTATCATGCGGGCGCGTCCGTTCAAGTGCGCGAACCGTTCGTCGGGAATGCCGAAAGGACGGGCTTCTAAGGAAGCGGTGGCGCAAAGCAACAGGTTGTTGGGATGCTCGAAACCGCCTTGCGCCGCTTCCCGCAGCGTCATGTGGCGGATACGTTCTTTTTCGGGGTTGCCGAGATGCTCGCCTACATACATGGTGTAACGGTCATACCCGTATTCCAGCATGCGGGACGCGATAGCGGCGGGCGTATGTTCCCGGTCGGTAAGGATACCTATCTTGGGAGCGCGCTCTATCAGGGCACGGTCGAACTCATGCCAGGGACGTCCCGTCAGCGAAACGGTGCGCATATCGTCATAAGGCATTACGAGGCGGTGCGCCAATGTCTGGAGAGAGTTGAAAGAGGGGTAGAGCTTAATTTCGGCATCCGGCAATTTCCGTTTCACCGTATTGGCAAAGCCGAAAAACAGCGGGTCGCCCGAAGCGAAGACCACGATTTGCCTGTGGCCGGCATCCGTTTGTCCGCATCCGTCACCGCCGAACACTCTCTCATATCGCGCGAATACATTCTCCAACGGTACGGTAATGGAAATCCATTCCGCATCATCCGGTAGCAAGTTCCCGACAATCTCTTTATGCCGTACTCCCCCCGAAAAGACCTTCCCGCGCCGTATGTGTTCCAATACTTCCGGCGGAAAGAAAGGCGTCCGGTTATCGTCCGTTCCTATAATGATAAATTTCCGTTGCATAACCAATCGCTCACCACTAATCGTTAATCCTTAACCGTTGTTTCACACGTCCCGTCCCGGTCGCAGCTGCTCCGCGTCATTGTAGCACAAAATGGCGTTTACCAATGTCGCGGCAAGGTTGCTTCCGCCTTTGCGCCCTTCCACGATTATCTTCGGGATGGCGGTGAAAGGCTTTATCATGTGCTTGGACTCCTGTACGTGCACAAAGCCCACCGGAGCGGCGATAATCCCTGCCGGATGCGCTTTCCCTTTGCGTATAAGGTCGCAGAGTTCCATTAAGGCTGTCGGAGCGTTGCCGAATACAAAGAGGGCGTCGGGATGGTCTTCGACGGCAAGGCGTGTGCCGGCCTGTGTGCGGGTGATTCCTTTCTCCGTTGCCATCGCTGCGGTGCGAGGGTCTCCGAGGTAGCATTTCACCTCTACGCCCAAACGCTCCAAAGCCCCTTTGCGAATACCGCTGGCGGCCATTGTCACATCTGTGACGATAGTCCGTATACGCTTTCCGGTGATGCCTTGATATAATGTTTCCACTGCTTTGTCGTCTGTGCGCAGCAGCTTTTCCATTTCAAAGTCCGCGGTGGTATGGATGGCGTGCAGCAACGCCCATTTATGGTCGAGGGGGATGTTTCCGTTCTTGAGCTCTTTCTCGATGGTGCGGAAACTCCGTATCATAATATCCTGTCCTTTGTTGGTCGGGAGTTGCCGAGGGTGGGTTTCCGCTTCTTCCCGGTAATATCCCCGCGGAGTAATCATCGCTCCGTTCCATTCGTACGACTGCGAATTGCCTATCAGTACAACGGTAAACATATCCGTCTCTTCGGGGTCGAACGCTTCCAGCGTCGTTATGTGCACTTCCTGTTCGGGACGTCCCGCCTGGCGCACATATCCTACGGGCGTCTGCGGTGAGCGCCCTTCCTGCAGGAACAGCTCTTTCAGCCGGTAAAGTTGCCAGTAGCGGCCATCGCTTTTGGGATTGTAGACGGCTGTCACGAAATCGGCTGCGGCAGCGGCAATGATGCGTTTCTCGATGCGTTCCCACGGTGTCATCAGGTCTGAGAGGGAGATAACGCAGAAGTCATGTCCCACAGGAGCTCCCAGCAGGGAAGCCGCTTTCTGAAACGCGCTGATACCCGGCAGGGAAACAATCTCTACGTCGCTGTTCCGTTCCCGCTTCATCTCATGCACAAGGGGCGTCATACCGTAAATCCCGGCATCGCCCGAACTGATGACGCACACCGTTTTTCCCTGTTCCGCCAGTTCAAAAGCCTGTTCGGCGCGGACGCGTTCCCGCTTCATCCCCGTATCGATACATTCCGTACCGGGACGTAAGTGTGGAGTGACAAAACGGAAGTAGTATTTATATCCCACTACTGCATCGGCTTCCTGCAAAGCGGTAATTACGGCGGGTGTTATGTCTTGCTCATTGCCCGGACCGATGCCGGCAACGATTATTTTGGATTGTTTCATTTGCTATCTGGCTTATCGCTTCTGTCTTGCAGAGCATGGTAAGCGTTGCGCTTACAGTCTACAAAGATACATTCTATTTATCACATTAAGGCATGAAAATGCAACTTTCTCACTCGTTTTTTTCTCCTGCCGCATAGGCCGCTTTCTTTTCCATGATGCCCTGCATGCGGTGCTTCAGCCCGAAACGGATATGGTCTGCGAATATCTCCTGTATCTCAGGTATTTGCCCCAAACCTTCCATACGCACATGAACGGTATAGCCTTCTTTCTCAAGCATCTCCCGCCATTCTCCGGCAATATCGTTCTTGGCGTGGTCGCCGGCTACAAACATAAAAGGGACGAGCGTCACGCTCTTTGCCTGGGCCGCTTTCAGTTGCGCCAGCATGGTTTCAAAGGTGGGATAGCCTTCGATGGTCCCCACATGGAAGTTGCCGAATCCGGCCGCTTTCAGCATATAGTCCATTTGACTGTACGCAGCGGTACCGGGCGTATAAGTGCCGTGTCCCACCAATACGAAGTGCTCTTGGGACTTTTTCTTGGCGCCCTGCCGTACCGAAGCATCGAGGCGTCGTCCCAGAATACCGGCTACTTTTTCCGCGTCTTCCACCGAATAGAGCAGGGGAGTGCCTACGCGTATCTCCTTGAAGAAAGGCAGCACGCTTTCCACATCACGGCGGAGCGACTCCATTTCCACGCCGTCGATGATATTGGTGCTTTGCACGATAATGTGCGTATAGCCCTCTCCACGCAGTTGGAGCAGCGCGTCCAGCGGGGTGGCTTTGTCGACGCCGCGCGCCTTGAGGCGGCGTATGATGATGCGCGAAGTGTAGGCTTCGCGAAATTCCAGGTTGGGAAAAGCCTTGCGCGCCTGGGCATTGACGGCGTCAATCGTCTGCGCGCGCGTATCGTCGTGCGTCGTGCCGAAGTGCACCATAAGCAACGCGGCCTTTTCGCCGGGTTTCATACTTGCGAGCATATCGCTCGACACGAAGTTTCCCCCTTCGTGCGCGGCGCAGAAGAGAGAAACGGCAAGGAGCAGGGAGAGAAGAGAGGTTTTCATAAACGAAAGTGATTGCTGTTTTATAAAAATGGTTACTGTTTTATTTCTTGAATCGTACCGACAGGCTCACATACACCGAGCGTCCCGGGTTGAGCGTGGAGAAGTTGTTGTTCCAGGGGCGGTCGTCTGTCTTGTCGAAGATGTTTTCGATGCCTATGCCCGGTTCCAGAATCACGGATTGCAGGTTGAAGGTATGGCGGGTGTTCAAATCCCATTGCTGGAATTTGGGAGCGTAACCGTACGTTTGCGAGTAGCGTTCGCCTTGCAGGTGTCCGTGCACGTTTACGTTCAGGCGGTAGAAGCTCCAGGCGTGTTCCCACTGGCCGTTGATGTTCCCCATGTGCCTGACGCTTTTGTCTATGGGCGACACTTCGTAGCTGCCGTCGGCTTGCAACTGCTTGGCTTCGGTGTCCATGTACGTGTATCCGCCGCCTGCCCTGAAGCCCGCGCCCAGGTTCAGGCTGGCGTTCAGGCTGATGCCTTTGGTCTTGGCTTTGTCCACGTTGTCGCGCTGGCGTATCTCGTCGAAGGTGGCGTGCTTGTCGTCCAGTCCCATGTCGTGTATTTCCTGGTCGGAGAGGGTGCGGTAGTTTATCATGTCGCGGATGTCGTTGATGAACCCGGTGACGGACACGGAGAGCCGGCGGTAGTTGTACTCCGCATTCAGCGAGTAGAAGTTGTTCTTTTCCGGTTTCAAACCGACGTTGCCCGTGGTGTAGCGGTTGCTGGTCTTGGACTCGTCGGTGGCGTAGAGTTGCGACAGGGTAGGCGTACGGAAGCCTGCCGCATAGGCGGCGCGCAGGTTCAGTCCGCCGAGCTTGTACATCAGCGATACGTTGGGAGTGGCATAATTCTTGAAGTTCTCGTTGTAGATGTAGCGTATGCCCAGTACGGCTTGCAGGTTCAGGGGCAGTTTTATTTCATCCTGCGCATAGAAAGCGAGGGTGTACATGTGGCGGGAGTCGATGTTGTCCGATTCGCTCTCAAGCCCCTCGTTTACGTATTCCACTCCGGCGGACAGCTTGTTGCGGCTGCCCAGGCGGAAGATACCTTTGATGTTTCCGTTGTAGTAGCGCACTTGCTTGCGGGTTACTTGGTCGCCCGGCAGATAGCTGCCCGATTTCTTGAAGTACATATAGTCTGACGAGAAATTGTCCGAGTAGAATTCCGCGTCGATGTAGGCCGAACGGTTTATCATGTACTTCATGCCGGCGCCATAGGTATAGGTCTCGTGTCTCAGGTTGTAGGTATAGGCGTCTTTCTGCACGAACTGGCCTTTGCTTTTGGCATAGTAGGTGGCATCCTGCGGACGGCGGGTTTTGTTATCATAATAAGTACCGCGCGCGTAGAACGACAGTTTATCTGTGGCATTGAACACGAAACGCTGGTTTACGGTGTTGGAGTAGAAACCTACGGAAGTAGGACGTCCGGTTTCGTAGCCGTTCTCGTCGATGTTGTTGTTCTGCCAGCTTCCTGCCTGACGGCGCTGGTAGGAAGTGTAAGAGGAGAACTTGCCCGCATTGACATCGGCATTGACGCTTTCCGTCAGGCGTCCTTCGCCGGAGTAGTGGGTGTAGCTGGATACGTTTACGGTGTTCCGGGCATCGTCCGTGATGATGTTGATAACGCCGCCTATGGCATCGCTTCCGTACAGGGCGGATGCTGCGCCGTTCAGTATCTCGATGCGCTTGATGTTGGCCACGTTGATGCGCGTGTAGCGGTCTTCGCCTGCCAGACGCTTGCCGTTTTCCAGTATCAGTATGTAGTCCTCGTTGATGCCGTTCAGGCTCATGGTAGTGCCCATGCCGTTGGTGTAGGAAGATATGTTGGGCGTCAGTTTCACCAGCGCTTCTTCCAGCGTGGATACGTTGGCGCCGCCTATTTCTTTGGCCGTGATTACGGAGACGGGAACGGGGCTGTCCGTCATGCGGCGGTGCGTACCGGTTCCGGTCACTACCACCTGGCTGAGGTTGCTGTAACTCTCTTCCAGCTTTACGAGGATGTCGGTCTCCTGTCCGTCCGTAGTGTATTTCCCGGGGGTGAAGCCGATGTAGGAGAAGCGCAGCGTGTGCTGTCCGCCGGTCAGGTTGTCGATGGTAAATTCTCCTCTTCCGTTGGTGGTGCATCCCGTCAGACTGTTGTCTACGCGGATATTTACCCCTACGAGGGGCTCGTTGGTGCCGGCACTCACCACTTTTCCGCTCAATGCGGTCTGGGCATGGAGCAGGGGTGTCAGGCAGCACAGCATGGCTGCCAATAAACATTTGGTTCTCATTTATTGAAAAATGTAAGATTAATACTTGTCTTCCTGACCCCGGGAAGGCGTTGACTGTGTAATCGCCAAGGCAGGTTTCCTGACTCAGCCCTGCGGAAAACCACACCTTCCCGTCCCCCGGACTGCGATGCGCCCGAACCGGCGCTTGCTATCGGCAGCCGTCTGTAAGACAGTGGCATCGTTTTGAAGAATGTTTTCCGTATGCTCCGTTGCCGCGGTAAGCGGACGGGGCAAAGTGGCTTTACAGTAGCGGGCACTGTTCCGGCTTCGCACCGGATTCCCTTTTATACAACTCGTTGGAACAACGGGTGTATCACCTAAGCGGTGACAAAGATAGGGGTTTATTTTTAATTGATGAAGGAAAGGGCGGGATAATGCAATCGGTCTTACGGGATGATTCGCTTTGTCTTGCGGGATGAATGTTTTCATCTCGTGAGACGGTTGGTTTGGTCTCATGGGATGAATATTTTTAGCTTGTAAGACGGATGAGAAAGGGGGGCTGTCGGTTATTTTTACTTGATGGGCTCTTGGTGGAAGGTTCATTTTGGGGGTCACTTCCTTATTGACCCTATTTTACCGCCTATTTAATGCTTATTTTTCTGGTTTACAATTTGTTACGCAAAATGAAATACCTGATTAATATGAATAGTTATTGTAAATAAGAATCCTGTTTTGTTAAATAAAAAGGAAAGGGGTTACTTGGTTTATATGCCCATTGGGAACAGATGATTTTGCGGGCTTACGGATAACCGGTAAATAAGAGGTGTTGCAAATGAAAGAGAGATGTGCTTATCTTATTTGTGGAAAAATGTTGTCATTTAGCGTTTTGATAATTTGCTTTATGCCGGCCAAAAAGGGTCAATAAGGAAGTGACCCCAAAAATGAACCTGAAGATGTTTGAGTATCCTTTAGTTGTTTGATTTAATGGTTTGATTATTAATACAATAAGCGGGTATCTCTCCCGAAATGAGAAATACCCGCTTTTTCTCTCTGCCTCTGCCTTTTTTCTCCTTTTCTTCCTTATTGAATTAAGAAAATATTTGTCGTTTTCCGGCAGTGGGACAAAGATGTTCTTTCTTAGCCGGACATCTGTCGGTAAAAGGAAGAACGTTATGCTTCCGGTTGATATCCTTCACCGTTTTCCCAAGCGTCGGCATCCCATTGCTCTTTCAGGTGGTTCACCCAGATTGCACGGATTTCGGGATAGCTGCCCAAAGCTTTGATACCGCAACCGTCTTTGATACCGTGGTCGGCATCAGCCTGGCCTACGGGGTGGGCTTCAAACGCTCTGTCTACCTTGAAACCTGCTTTTTCCAGACGTTCGCGCCAACTGTATTCGTTGGTGTTGAGTTCCACTTCGTCCGAGCCTTTGTTTTCGGCTATCGCTTCGATACCCCAAAGGTCGTTGTGGGCGTGGTCGCCGGCGATGGACATGAAAGGAGCGAGGTAAACGGTTACGTCTGCGGGTTGCAGGTTATTGTCTTTGCAATACTTCATCACTTGTGAGTAGATGCAGCCGGGATAGCTGCTTATCATTTGGTCGGGAGAAGCTACCGGTATGCGGTCTGCGGCTTTCTCTTCCTCTTCTTTCGGCCAGAAAAGCATTTCGCCGTAGTCTACGGTACCTACGAAGATATTCTTGTTCGCGGCGAGGGCTTGCAAGGCGGTTTGGGTTTCGGAGTACTTGATGTTGGCATTGTAGTTCACATCGGGGTTACCGTGTCCCATCAGGAGAACGATGTTCTTCTTGTCGGCCAGTTTGTCCTTGTAATGAGTGTAAAGAACCCGTGCCACTTCTTCCGTATCGTCATCGGTAGAGAGCAGGTTGGCGCCTTTCAATACGTCGATGTGCGGGTACCAGTCAATCATAAAGTTTTTCTTGATATCGGTATTCATCAGCGAGAGGTATTCCTCACCGGGGATAACGTGAAGCGACTGTACGGCTACGCGTGCATATCCCGCATCGCCGATAGCTTTCAGCCATTGGTCCAGTTTGTAGCGCGCCTCGCCGGTAGAAGCCTCTGCACGGCCGATACAGGTACGTGAGGTGAACGACATGTAGATGTCTGTTTGAGGGAACTGCTTCTGGAAATCGGCGATGATGTCGTTGTATACATCCAACGACTCGTTATAAGTGCTTCCGAACGTACAGAGCAGGATAGCGGTATCATGCTTCTTGGTTTCGGCTACTACCCTGGTTGCGGGATTTACGGTACTTTCCGCATCGTCGTCGTCACTGCAGGAAGTGAATCCCGCGCAAGTTGCGGCCGCTACGAGAGCCGCCATCAGATAAAACTTGAAACTTTTCATACTTTGTTTGTAAATTGATTAATAAAAAAGATATTTTGTTATTGGGAATTCAGGAGTTAATGAAGCGGACTTCCTTACTTATTCTTGAACTTTATGAGCGCCGATGCGTAGAAATTCCTTCCCGGCGTGCTGGTAGCCCGGTTGCGTCCGAAAGGAGTGCGGTCTACGTAGTCGAAGAGGTTGTCCACGCCTATGTTCATCGTCAGCGTCCAGAACCGCATTTTCATCAGGGTATGGGCGGTGTTGACGCGCCATGTCTGGAAGCCGTCGGCGTTGTTGTCGTTGACGTAGTGGCGGGTTGACTGGTATCGGCCGTACACTCCCAAGCCGAGGCGGTAACGGTTCCACGTGTGCTGCCAGGTGGCGTTGAGCGTGGCGTTATGGTTGGATGTGGCGTCGATGTAGAGATACTTCATGTAGTTGTCGCCCTTATCGGCGGCATACTGCGCTTTCGGATCGGCATAGCTGTACCCGCCGCCCAGCATGATGTCTTTTACGGGGCGGTAGTTGAAGGTGAAGTCCATTCCGTAGATGCGGGCTTTCGTGAGGTTGGTGTATCTCTTGCTTTTCTCTATCTCGAGGAGTTTCTCTTCGGGGGTGACTTTTATCTCTACCAGCTCTATCATGTTGCGGATGAAGTTGGCGTAACCTGTCAGGCTCGCCTGGAACTTGCTCCCCACGTATTCCACGCTGACGGAAGCGTATTGTGAGGTTTGCGCCTTGAGGCCGGTATTGCCATGATAGGCGGTGAGAGAGCCGCCGCCGATGCTGCCTGTGTATTCGTAGTAGAGCTCTTTGATGGTAGGCGCTTTGAAGCCCATGGCGTAGGAAGCGCGCAGGTTGAAGTCGCCGGCCTTGTAGAGCGCGGATACTTTGGGGCTGAGGTTCAGTCCGGTTTCCTTGTGCTGCGTGCCGCGCACGCCGGCGGTCAGTATAAAGCTGTCCGTGGCAGTCCATTCTTCCTGCGCGTAGGCGGCGAGCGTATAGACGGAAGCGAGGTCGCCCGCTATGTGGTGGGGCGATTCCAGGCGGTTGTACTGGTACTCTATACCGGTATTGAGGATGTGCCGGTCGCCGAAGTAGAAGATGCCTTTCACCTGCGCCAGCACTTGTTGCTGTATGCTCTGCTTGATGCGCTGGCCGGGGTAGTAGGTGATGCGGTCGCCGTCTTTGAAGTAGTCGGTGATGTCTTTCAGCTTATAGTCGTAGAAGTAACCGTAGCGGCCGTATGAGAGGTCGGCGGTGAGGTAGTTGCGCCCGTTCAGCTTGTACCTGCTTCCGGCGGCAAAGGTGTAGTTGCGGTAGTAGAAGTCGTTGGGCAGGTACTTCCACGGGCCGTGCGTACGCATCACCCAGCGTTCGTAGTACGTTCCTTCGGCGGTGAGGTTCAGTCTCTTGTTTACCTGCCACTCCAGATTCTCGGAGAGGGTGTAGTTGCTGGAACGGTTGACGGTAAGCATGGTAGAGCCGGACTTCAGTTGGTTCTGGTCCCATTGCATGTCCGTATTGCGCCAGCCGTCGGTATGGCGGAAGTTGATGCCGGTCACCGATTTCAGTTTGCCGTAGCTGAAGCCGAAACTGGTGCTCTGCCGTACGTCGCCATGCTCGCCCACACGGGTGGTATTGGTGAGTTCCATCTTCTCCCTGCTCTGCTTGGTGATGATATTGATGACTCCGGCGATGGCATCGCTGCCGTAGAGCGAAGAGGCGGCGCCTTTCACAATCTCGATGCGCTCTATGTTGGCGGGATTCAGTTGGTTGAGGTCGTTCTGTCCGCCGATGTCCCCGTTCATGCGTTTGCCGTTTATCATGATGAGGATATAGTCGTTGTTCAGTCCGTTGAGCTGGATGTGGCTGCCCATATCGCCGTCATGGAAGGTGAGGGAAGGGCTGAGACCGCTGAGAAGGTCGTCGATGCTGCGCGCCTGGTATTGCTCCAATGCTTTTCCTGTGAGCACTTCTGTCTGCACGGGGGCGTCTTTCAGGTAGTGTTCGGTTCCCGTACCTGTTACCACTACTTCGTTGAGCAGTAACGAGAGTTCTTTCTCATCTTTGTTTTTAAGGATACTTTGCGCCGTGGCTGATTGCATCACACCGCACAGCAGTACCGCTTCAAGCCAATACTTGTGCTTCATCGTCTACCGATTTTTACGTTGAATAAAACAAAACGGCACGTCGCTTCTGTGTGCGAAAAGGATAATGGCCCGAAAGAGTAAAATAGGAATCCTATCGTATCAGTATGGGGGACATCGCTTCTAATCCTGGAAGCTCAGTGCTCAAGTTACGGAAACAGGTAGGTATTCTGGCTCTCCTCTGCTTGTATTGCCTTCCCATCGCATTGCTGCGACAGTGGCTTTTGCGGATACAAGCGTCTTTTACTGAGGATTACAGCTGCAGGTACAGCTCCGGTTTTGCACCGGATTCCCTTACATCGGCAGGCGGATATGCCTTCCCGATTGCCAATTCCGGGAGCAAAGATAAAGACTTTTATACATTATTTTGTCTTTTATTCCTAATTATTTTAGTTTTTCTTTATCTTTGCCCCCCGAATCGGTTCCGGACGGACGTATCTGCCGTTCGGATTAAAAGGGAACCGGGTGTAAATCCCGGACAGTCCCGCTGCTGTGAAGCTCCGTCAAACGAAGTCTTGATAAGAACCTTTGCCACTGATATGCGTTTATATATCGGGAAGGCATCAAGATAAGGAGTCAGTCAGAAGACCTGCCATTCATTAAAGTCTGTCTTTTCTCGTGGGATAGGAAAGCAGTACGAAGCCCAAGTTAACGTTTAACTATAAAAAAAGAGATGCCTATGCAAAAGGTATGTCCGCGTTGTGGTGCAACATTCGAGTGCATGCACAATGATATATTACAGTGCCATTGCGCGTCCGTCCGGCTGAGCCCGGAGCAACACGCTTATTTGAAAGAAACCTATCCGGATTGCTTGTGTCATGCTTGTCTGACGCAATTGGCGGCCGGAAATATTCCTTATATAAATAAATCAAGAGAAAATGATAAAGAAAGTATTGATAGCGAACAGAGGTGAGATTGCCCTGCGCGTGATGCGCTCCTGCAAGGAAATGGGAATACTGACCGTGGCTATATTTTCCGAAGCCGACCGTACTTCGCATCATGTAGCGTACGCCGACGAAGCCTATCCGATAGGAGCGGCCGCGGCCAAAGAGAGTTATCTGAACATAGAGAAAGTAATCGGAGTGGCGAAGCATTGCGGTGCGGATGCCATTCATCCGGGCTACGGCTTCTTGTCGGAGAATTCGGAGTTTGCCCGCCGTTGCAAGGAAGAAGGCATTATCTTCATCGGCCCTTCGGCGGAAACCATGGAAGCCATGGGCGACAAGATAGCCGCCCGCAAGCGGATGATTGCGGCCGGCGTACCCGTAGTGCCGGGTACGGAACAGCCTTTGCAAAGCGCCGAAGAGGCCGTACGCATCTGTAACGAAATCGGTTATCCGGTGATGCTGAAAGCGTCTATGGGCGGTGGCGGCAAAGGCATGCGCCTTATTCACAAGGAAGAAGAAGTGGTGGAAGCGTATAATACGGCGCGTTCGGAGTCGATGTCCTCATTCGGTGACGACACGGTGTATCTGGAGAAGTTTGTGGAAGAACCGCATCACATAGAGTTCCAGATTTTGGGTGATAACCACGGCAATGTGATTCATCTGTTCGACCGCGAGTGTTCGGTGCAACGCCGCAACCAGAAGATTGTGGAAGAAAGCCCGTCGCCGTTCCTGACGCCAGAGCTGCGCAAGGAGATGGGAGAGAAGGCGGTTGCCGCCGCCAAGGCCGTAAACTATTCGGGTGCGGGTACCATCGAATTTCTGGTGGACAAGAACAGGAACTTCTACTTCCTCGAAATGAATACGCGTTTGCAGGTGGAGCATCCCATCACGGAAGAAGTGGTGGGCGTGGACTTGGTGAAAGAGCAGATTTTTGTAGCCGACAACCAGCCGCTGCATCTCCGCCAGGAAGACATCTTCCAGCGCGGCCATGCCATAGAGTGCCGTATCTGCGCCGAAGATACGGAGAACAACTTCATGCCTTCGCCGGGTATCATCAGGCAACTGACCGAACCGAACGGTATCGGCGTGCGCATTGACAGTAACGTGTACGAGGGATACGAAATCCCCGTCTACTACGACCCGATGATAGGCAAGCTCATCGTATGGGCCACCACCCGCCAATACGCCATCGAGCGTATGCGCCGTGTGCTGTACGAGTATAAGATAACCGGACTGAAAACCAACCTTGCCTATCTGAAACGTATCATGCACGTGCCCGATTTTGTGAAGGGCGAGTACAACACGCTGTTCATCGAGAAGAACGCGCGCATGCTGGTACGCTCCAACGGCAGCAACGAAGAGATAGAGAACGTCGCCATGATTGCGGCTTATATGGATTATCTGGTGAACCTGGAAGAGAACGCTTCGACACAGTTGCCCGACGGCCGTCCTATCAGCCGCTGGCGCGAGTTCGGATTGCAGAAGGGTGTGCTGAGAATTTAAAGGAGATTGTTTATGGAAATACATATCGGAGACCGTGTGGCGGACGTTACGCTGGTCAGTAAAGAGGGAAATAAGGTACAGCTCACCATCGACGGGAAGCCGTACGAAGTGGATATCGTAATGGCGGAAAACGGAAGCTGCTCCATTCTGCACGACGGGAACTCGTTCAACGCGGGACTGGTGCGTGGAGAAGGCGGAAAGAGCTATGACGTGAGTATGTTCTACCGTTCGTATCATGTGGATATCGTGGATACGCAAGCCAAGTATCTGCACATGAAGAAAGGGGCGGACGAGAAACAGGGCGACAAGATTATCGCCCCGATGCCGGGTAAGGTAGTGAGCATTCCCGTGAAGGCGGGCGACCGCCTGGCGGCCGGAGACATTGCCGTAGTGCTGGAAGCCATGAAGATGCAGAGCAATTACAAGGTTAATGCGGACTGCGTCGTGAAAAACATATTGGTGAACGAAGGCGAGCCGGTAAACGCGAATCAGGTATTGGTAGAATTGGAACTTATTAAAGAAGAATAATCATGAATAGAGAAGAAATATACGCGCGTTTTGAGGAACTGGATAAACGCGCCTCGCTGGGTGGCGGAGTAGACAAGATAGAGAAGCAACACGCCTCCGGGCGCATGACGGCGCGCGAACGCATCGACATGCTGCTGGACAAGGGCACTTTCAATGAATTGGATAAGTTCGTTACCCACCGTTGCACGAACTTCGGCATGGAGAAGAAACAGATAGCGGGCGACGGCATGGTGACCGGTTACGGAAAGATTGACGGACGTCAGGTGTTTGTATACGCCTACGACTTTACGGCGCATGGCGGCTCGCTGAGCGAGACGAATGCGGCCAAGATTGTAAAAGTGCAGCAGTTGGCATTGAAAAACGGCGCTCCCGTCATCGCCCTGAACGATTCCGGCGGCGCACGCATACAAGAGGGCGTGAACAGCCTGGCGGGATATGCTTCCATCTTCTATCAGAATACGATAGCTTCGGGAGTAATCCCGCAGATTTCGGCTATCCTGGGCCCTTGTGCGGGTGGCGCATGCTATTCGCCGGCACTGACGGACTTTATCTTCATGGTGAAGGAGCAGAGCCATATGTTCATCACGGGTCCGGACGTGGTAAAGACCGTTACGCACGAGGAAGTGGACAAGGAAGAACTGGGCGGCGCCTATACGCATAGCAGCAAGAGCGGTGTCACCCACTTTATGTGCAATACGGAAGAGGAGACGCTGATGAGCATCCGTGAACTGCTGAGTTTCCTGCCGTCCAACAATATGGAAGACGCTCCGTTCGCAGCTTGTACGGATGATATTCATCGCCAGACGGAAGCGTTACAGACCATCATACCGGAAGACCCGAATATGCCTTATGACATCAAGGACATTATCGAACCGGTACTGGATAACCAGTATTTCTTTGAGGTGATGCCCCACTTCGCCAAGAACGTGGTGGTGGGCTTCGGACGGCTGAACGGACGTTCGGTGGGTGTTGTAGCCAACCAGCCGGCTTATCTGGCAGGCGTGCTCGACATCGACGCTTCGGACAAGGCGGCACGCTTTATACGTTTCTGCGACTGTTTCAATATTCCGCTGATAACGTTTGAGGACGTTCCGGGATTCTTGCCCGGTACGGTACAGGAGCACAACGGCATCATCCGTCATGGAGCCAAGATTGTCTATGCCTATGCAGAGGCTACCGTGCCCAAGATAACGCTGATAACCCGCAAGGCTTATGGCGGCGCGTACATCGTAATGTCCAGCAAGCCTACCGGCTCTGACGTGAATCTTGCCTATCCGCAGGCCGAGATTGCCGTAATGGGCGCGGAAGGAGCCGTGAATATCTTGTACAGAAAGTCCTCTCCCGAAGAGAAGGAAGAGATTATCAAGGAATACGAGGAGAAGTTCTCCAATCCTTACCGTGCTGCCGAACGAGGTTTCATCGATGAGATAATCATGCCCCGCAACACCCGCTATAAGCTGGTACAGGCATTGGAAATGGCTCATAACAAGAACCAGAGCAATCCGCCGAAGAAACACGGCAATATGCCTTTATAAATAGTTATTTTTAATGTGTGAAAACTTGTATCCCCGGAGAAGTGATTTCTGTGGGGGTACTTTTTTTACTTGATTACCGATTACCCTGTTATTATACGTTGAAACTATGGAATTATTAAGAAATCTCTTTGAGGGATACCCCAATCTGTGGGGTGGCGGGGTGGCGCACTCCGTACTTATTTTGTCGCTTGTCATCGCGTTCGGCATTATGCTTGGCAAGATAAAGGTTGCCGGAATATCGCTGGGCGTTACCTGGATATTGTTCGTAGGTATCGTATTCGGTCATTTCGACCTGAATCTGGATGAACACTTACTCCACTTCCTGAAAGAGTTCGGATTGATTCTGTTTGTTTATTCTATCGGTCTGCAGGTGGGGCCCGGCTTTTTCTCCGCCTTTAAGAAAGGGGGATTTACGCTGAATGTGCTGGCGGTACTGGTTGTGTTTATCAGTGTCCTGATTACGGTGGCGCTTCATTTCATAACGGGAATACCTATTACTACAATGGTCGGCATCTTGTCGGGAGCGGTGACCAACACTCCGGGACTGGGCGCTGCGCAGCAGGCCAACAGCGATTTGAACGGGATTGACGCGCCGGAGATAGCATTGGGCTATGCGGTGGCGTATCCTTTGGGTGTTATCGGATGTATTCTGGCTTTGCTGGCGTTGAAATATCTGCTCCATATCAATACCCGGAAAGAAGAGGCGGAAGCCGAACAGGGGCTGGGACATCTGCAGGAGCTGACCGTACGCCCCGTTTCCGTGGAGATACGAAACGAGGCGGTGGACGGCAAGACGATAAAGGAGATAAAACCGTTGTTGAACCGTGCGTTTGTCATCTCGCGTATCCGTCACCGTGATTCGGAAAACGAGGTGGAATTGGTGAATGCCGATACGGTATTGCATCTGCAAGACCAAATTCTGTTCATCTCCAACCCGAAAGATATGGAAGCCATCATCGCCTTTTTCGGCAGGCAGATCAGCGCGGAGTGGGAGCAGGACAAGAAACTGATTTCCCGCCGTATCTTGATTACCAAGCCGGAACTGAATGGGAAATCGCTGGCGCAGCTGAAAATCCGTAATAACTTCGGTGCAAGCATCACCCGTATCAACCGTTCGGGAGTGGATTTGGTGGCAACTCCTCACCTGCAGTTGCAAATGGGCGACCGGGTAACGATTGTGGGTAGCGAACTGGCTGTAAGCCATACGGAAAAGGTACTGGGCAACTCCTTGAAACGTTTGAACCATCCGAACCTGATTCCCATCTTCCTGGGCATAGCGTTGGGATGTATTTTGGGAAGTCTGCCTTTCATGTTTCCGGGCATTCCGCAACCGGTCAAGCTGGGGCTTGCAGGCGGTCCGCTGATTGTATCCATACTTATCAGCCGTTTCGGCCCCCAGTATAAACTGATAACGTATACCACCATGAGCGCCAATCTGATGATACGTGAAATAGGTATCTCCCTCTTCCTTGCATGTGTGGGATTGGGAGCGGGTAAAGGCTTCGTAGATACCATTATCCACGAGGGCGGCTATGTGTGGATAGCATACGGCGCGATTATAACGATAGTTCCGTTGCTGGTGGGCGGACTGATAGGACGCTATGCCTGGAAACTGAACTACTATACACTGATAGGCGTACTTTCAGGAACGAATACCAATCCGCCGGCACTGGCTTATTCATCGGAACTGACTTCGTGCGATGCGCCCGCCGTGGGATATGCTACGGTTTATCCGCTGGCTATGTTCCTACGGGTGCTGACCGCACAACTTCTGATATTGGCATTGGCTTAAAAAGAAGAGGACGCTTGCCGGTCTGACGAATAGTACGCTTCGGCTTTAGCCAGTGTTTCCGGTTTGCCGATGTCGAACCAACAGCGGTCTTGAAGCGGATAGCCCTGTATGCGGGCTGTTTCGCAGACAGACAGGTAGAAGGGGATAATGGAGAACTTTTCTTTCCATTGTCCCCTTTCCATATAGCGGAAAAGGGAAGGGGATATGACGTGAATACCGCCGAAAGCCATTTCCTTGTATCGGCCTTCCCGGAAAGAGAACCCCTCGGGCTTGGTTTCGCCTGTGGATTTATTAATCCAGCCATGCAGACGGTTGGCGTCATCCAGTAACAGGTAACGGGATGTCTGCCGCCGGCTGACGAGCAGTGTAGCTTCCGCATCGCTCTCCCGGTGATGCCTGTAAAACTCTGCGAGACTTATATCGGAAAGGATGTCGGCGTTGTGTACTAAGAACGGCTCGTCGCCGTCCAGAAAAGGACGGGCTTTCTTTATCCCGCCACCGGTATCGAGCAGCATATCCCGCTCGTCACTGATGTGGATAGTGACGCCGAAATTGTTATTGGCGCGGAGAAACCCGATAATCTGTTCTCCGAAGTGGTGGATGTTGACCGTAATGTCATTGAATCCGGCCTCTTTCAGTCGTAGAATCACCCGTTCTAACATCGGTTTTCCGGCTACGGAGACGAGCGCTTTCGGGGTGTGGTCTGTCAGCGGACGAAGGCGGGTACCCAGTCCGGCAGCGAATATCATTGCTTTCACTGTTTACTTTTTTGCGCTAAAGCTTTGTTCTATGTTCTGTTCTCTATGCATCAGGTTCACTTGCACGCCGAATTTCTTGTTCAGGTGCTCGGCAAGATGCTGTGCCGAATATACGGAGCGGTGCTGACCGCCTGTACAGCCGAAACATACGGACAGGCTGGTGAAACCGCGTTCCATATACCGTTTTACGGATGCATCCACCAGGGCGTATACGTGCTCGAGGAAGACGGCGATTTCTCCGTCCTCTTCAAGAAAGCGGATAACGGGTTCGTCGAGGCCGGTGAAGGGCTTGTAACGTTCGTATTTACCGGGGTTGTTCACGGCGCGACAGTCGAATACGAAGCCGCCGCCATTGCCGGAAGAATCTTCGGGGATGCCTTTTTTATAGGCAAAGCTGGTGACTTTTACCACCAGACGGCGTTTTTGCAGGTCGTCGGTGAATTGTTTCAGCTCGGTCAGTTCGTGCAGCACTTTGCAGAGATACGGATATTCGGGGTAAGGCTCTTGCAACAGCTGGCGCAGGTTTTCAATGGCGAAAGGCACGCTTTGGATGAAGTGGGGCTTCTTCTCGAAGTAACCGCGGAAACCGTAGGCGCCTAACACCTGCATGGTGCGGAACAGTACGAAATGACGGAGCTGGGCATAGAAGTAGTTCTCATCCACCGGCTGGTATTTGCGCAAGGCTTCGATGTACTCTTTCAGGAGCTCTTGGCGCAGACTGTCGGGATAATTGGCTTTGGCTTGCCACAGGAACGAAGCCACGTCATAGTAGACAGGGCCTTTGCGTCCGCCCTGGAAGTCGATAAGCCAGGGTTCGCCGTCCTTAATCATTACGTTGCGGCTTTGGAAGTCGCGATACATGAAAGTGGCGGAACTGCTGCGAAGGAGTACGTCCGCCATCTTCTGGAAATCATCTTCCAGACGGTCTTCCTGGAAATCCATGCCGGTTGCCTTGAGGAAACAGTATTTAAAGTAGTTCAAGTCCCACAGGATGCTGCGGCTGTTGAACTCCGCCTGCGGATAGCAATAGGAGAAGTCCATGCCGTCGGCTCCGGCAAACTGTACGGCGGGCAGCAGGCGGATGGTTTTACGCAGCAATTGCTTCTCCTCTTCTCCGAATACGCTCGTCTTGCGCCCTTTCTCGATGGCATTGAACAGGAGAGTGTCTCCCAAATCTTCCTGAAGGTAGTACACGTCGTCTTCGGAACGGATAAATACTTGGGGTACGGGTAAGCCCTTTTGGCGGAAATGCTCTGCCATATAGAGAAAGGCACGGTTTTCCTCGACGGATTCGCCGCTGACGCCTATCAGTGTAGGCGTGCCTGTGAGGCGGAAATAACGGCGGTTGGAGCCGGAAGAGGGAAGTTCGTCGATGGCTTCGGGTTCGTGCCCGGTATGCGCGATGTAGAGTTTTTTAAGTTCTTCGGTTATCATAGCGGTTTTTTATATTTGGCAGCTAAGATAAGGTTTTTGTCGGAGATATTTTTACCTTTGCCGAATAAAATCCGTAAGTCAGTCTGTAACGGAGAGCCTGCTTATACTTTATACCTTATATTTAAATTCAAGCGACATGCGCCACATTCCTCAATTTCTCATAGCAGCCCCTACATCGGGTAGCGGAAAGACTACCGTAAGCCGCGGCCTGATGGCTCTGCTGACGCAAAAAGGGTTGGCGGTACAGCCTTTTAAATGCGGCCCGGATTATATCGATACCAAGTACCATACGGCTGTATGCGGACGCGCGTCCGTTAATCTGGACACGTTTATGGCTTCCGGTGAACATGTGCGCGAGCTTTATGCGCGCCGCGCCGCTTCTGCGGACGCCTGCATTGTGGAAGGGATGATGGGGATGTTCGACGGGTACGATCGCGACCGGGGGTCTTCGGCGGAGATAGCGCGGTTGTTGCAGCTTCCTGTCGTGCTGGTGGTGGATGCCAAGTCTGCCGCTTATTCGATGGCTCCTTTGCTGTCGGGATTCATTCATTTTCGTCCGGAGATACGGATTGCGGGGGTGATATTCAATCGTGTGGGGTCGCCCCGGCATTATGAAATGCTTCGGGAAGTGTGTGACGAGGTGGGCGTTGCCTGTTTGGGCTACCTTCCGAAGACGAAAGCGCTGGAGCAGGAATCGCGTTATTTGGGGCTTGATTTCAGCCGATCCGAAGGTACGGATGCCATCGGTACTCTGACAGGGTTGCTGGAGCAATACGTGGATTGGAAACTATTGCTGGAAAAGACGGCGCTTCCGTTGCGGGAAATGAGGGGAAAGGGGCAGGATAGGGTCGGCGGTCGGAAACCGGGCGGTCTGCGTATATCGGTGGCGCGTAATGAGGAATCTTTCTCTTTCATTTATGAGGAACATTTGGAGATATTGCGCGAAATGGGGAGTGTCTCTTTCTTCGATCCTGAAAAGGATGTTCCCATATCGCGGGATATCGATTTGTTGTACTTGCCGGGCGGGTATCCTGAAAAGCATTCCGTGACGCTCGCCGGAGCCCGTCAGGTGAAAGAATCCGTTCGGGAGTATATAGAGTCCGGTGGCAGGACACTGGCGGAGTGTGGCGGACTGATTTACCTTTCGTATGCCATAGGTTATGACAAACGGGAACATGAGGGTGGCGGTTGCGGGTTCGACAGAATGGCGGGTGTATTTCCTTTTTATATCTCCAATGAGAGTGCATACCGGAAACTGACATTGGGGTATCGCAGCTTCGACTATAAGGGGCAGCGTTTGCGGGGACACGAGTTTCATTATACGCAGTTTGGAAAGCCGGGGACGGCTCCCGATGACAGCCGGAAAGAGCTGTATATGCCGCCTACCGTTGCGCAGGTGTATAACGCCAAAGGGCAGCCGGTGAGTACGCCCGTATTCCGTTATAAGAACACGATAGCGAGTTATACGCACCTTTATTGGGGAGAGACGGATATAATGAAGTTATTTGAATAAAAGATGAAAAAAGTATATACCCGTACGGGAGACAAGGGGACAACCGGAATTCATGGCGGAGCACGTGTCCCCAAAGATGATATTCGCATCGAGGCAAACGGTTGCCTGGACGAGCTGAATGCTGTGATAGGCATTGTGCGTTCCATGCTCTCTGCCGGGGATGACCGGCAGGAATTGCTGCACACTATTCAGAAGGAACTGATGGTAGTGATGAGCCATGTGGCTACTCCCGATGATGTATTGAATCCTAATCTTCTTTCTGCCGCCGGACTGACCGTACGCTGCGAACAGGAAATGGATGCCATGACTGCCGGGCTGACAGAGAACGGTTATTTCCTTCTGCCGGGCGGTACGCCCGTTTCGGCGCAACTGCATTTTGCCCGCACGGTGGCAAGGCGTGCCGAAAGACGCTTATGGACGCTTCACCGCCAATCTCCGCTGAATGAGGATATTTTGTGCTTCGTGAATCGCCTGTCGGATCTCTTCTTTGTCATGGCACGCACGGAGATGCAGCGACAGGACTGGCCGGAAGAGAAATGGCAGGAGTTTGCTTATAAGAGGAAGAGGCTATAACGGTTCCTTTATATCGATTAAGGTCTTGACTGTCTTTGTCTTTTCTTTGTTTTCGTACTCCTCGCTCTTTACCAAGCCGATGCCTTGGGCATACCATTCGGTGATATTGACCGTTTCGGAGAAAAAAAGGAGCATGTTCGCTTTCATGGTATAGGTCAGCTTTATGCAGTCGAATTCTCCGGCAGGCGTTTTGAGCCGTTCAAAGCCCTGGTATTCTCCGTTTAGGGTGGTTGTCATCTTGATTGGTCCGGCCTTGAAGGTGTATTTGCTTTTCTTCATCTTCTCGCCTTTCCTGACGCGGTTGTGCAGCACAATATAGATACATCCTTCGGAACTGAGCTTTTTCATGACTTCCTCTTCCTTTTCCTTGTTGTCCATGATGATTTTCATGTCATCGCTCATGGATGTTTCATCCATCATATACACAATGGTGTTGTCTTGGGTATAGGCTATCTTTTGTCGGGACATGAAGCCTTTCTTTTCTTCGTTGAGAGGAAGGACGGAATCCGCCAGCGTGATGTGCAGCGTATCATTTCCGGCTTCGGTCTGCTTGACGAAGGACAGGGACTGACGTGTGATGTTGTTCCGGCTGTTATGGGTTTCATAGTACAGGTGTTTGCCGGTGGTATTATAATACTGGGCGTTTGCGGCAAGGATATTTCCCAATGCTGCCGATAGGAAGATGAACAGGGCTTTTTTCATGGTATTATGTTTTGAATGGTGCCGGAAACAGTTTTATAGCAGCCGTAAATCGTACAGGCAGGCGCGTACTTCTTCTTTGCTGCCGATATGTTTTCCTTTATCGTCGGACAGCTTTACGCATTCGCGCCATTCCTGGTTGACGTTCATTTTGCATTGCGTCAGCTTCATCACGATGTTCGAGGGCTTGAAGCCGGTGTCGTTGGTCAGGTTGGTACCGATGCCGAAAGCGCAGCGAATTTTGCCGCGACAGTGTTCCTGTATGTCGAGGGCTTTGCCGAAGTCCAGGGCATTGCTGAATACGATTGTCTTGGTAGTGGAGTCTATGCCCAGTTCGCGATAGCGGGCAACCAGCTTGTCGGTAAACTCGAACTCATCTCCGGAGTCACAGCGCACACCGTCGAAGAGCTTTGCCTGCTTGCGGCTTAAATTGGTCAGGAACACACCGGATGTATAGGTGTCGGACAGGGCGATGCCCAAATCTCCGTCGTACACGTTTACCCAGTTCTCCAAAGCCATGTAGTTGGCGTGTTTGTAACCAAACTGCGCTCCATGAAACATAAACCATTCGTGCGGGTGCGTTCCCATTGTCTTCAGGCCGTATTTCATGGCGAAGTGGCAGTTGGATGTTCCTGTGCAATAATGGGCGGTCTGTTTCAGGCAGTCGATAACCTTGTCTTGTACATCGAATGAGAAACGTCTGCGTGTGCCGAACTCCGAGAAAGAAAGCCGGTGCTCGTTGGACAGCGTGACCTTTTCCGACAGTTTGCAGATAATGTCGTCCATATCCGCGACGTTGCCGAGAACCTGATTCTTGATTTCAGATACAATGGCAAGAAGGGGTACTTCGTAGAGGGTTGCTTTGTATAGATAATCGGTAATTTCGATGCTCAGATGGCGGTCTTTGTCCAGAGAGATATCAATCTTGTCCGGCCGGAAACGGAAAGAGGACAGCCATTCCCAGTAAACTCCGGGCAGGAAGCGGCAATGCTTCGTCATGTATTCCAGTTCTTCACGGGTCAGCGTCACTTCGGACAGCCTGGCAACCGCTTCTTTCAGTCGCCGCAGAAACTCGTCCGTATACGCTGTCTCGTCCCTGTCTTTGAAGCTGAAGGTTCCCAAAGCATAAGGAAACAACTTGATATAGGCGTATGACGTTGTAAACTTGTAGAGGTCTGTATCGAGGATGGTATGAATCATTGTATTGCTTTTTTAGTCACTGCATTTAAATTGGGGGTGAAGATAGTAACTTTTTCTTAATTTTCGGGTATCAATTTGTTAACAACAGCGTATTCCTATTAAACCATGTTATAAGTCGGGCTGCAGCCCCCGAATAATTTGGAGATTCCCGAAATGTCCGTATATTTGCAATGTGTTTTTCATAGTATTTAGATTTAAGGTTAACAAAAAGATTGGCTGTCTGGGATAGATAGCCTTTTTTTATGCCTTTATGTTACCTGTCTCGATGTTACTTCGTTTATAAACCCGCCTTGTTGTGTGCACCGCCCATGCGCCGTATACGATTACTTGTATCCATAGCGTCAGCATCTGAGGCCAGATGTCGGCAAGATTGGCACCCATTGAATTTAATTTTACGAAAGCGAGTACTGCGGGAGCCACAGGGAAGACGTAATGCGCCGCTTGCCAATACCAGGGCATCAACTCCAACGGATAGGAAACGCCGGAAAGGAAGATGTAGCCCACTGAAAAGAAGGCTATCATCAGCAGCGGGGCTTCGGAGTCGGTAAACCAGCGGGATACGGCAAGCGCAAAGAAACTTGTGGCAAGCAGGAAAGGAATCATCATAGTGGCAATGTCCCAACCGTTTCCTATGTTGGGTATGCTGAAAATATGCGGAAGAAGTCCCAACAGGAATATGGAGAACACAACATACAGCATGACATATACGAAAGTTCTTCCCGACACGATGCACAGAGCATTTCCCAAAGAACGGGCGTTCATGGGAAAGACCCCTTTTCGTCTCTTTTCCGCCTCTTCGCCTGTAAGCATGGCAATCACCATCAGCATCGTCTGGAAGATGATGACAATCATTACGGCAGGAATCAGATAAGAGCCATACCCTTCGGTGTAATTGTAAAGAGCTGTTCCCGATACGCTGACGGGAGCGGATGATGCAACGGCCAGCAACCCTTGCGGTGGCAGGAAAACAGCTCCGGCAGGTCGGTGGGCGTCGTTTACGGCAAGCATGACGCGTGAACTTGCTTCTTGCAATCCCTTGAAGTTGAGAAATGCGTCGGTAGAGGCGTAAAGGGTGAATACGGACGTTTCGCCGCGTGCCACACGCGTTTCGAAGTCGGCAGGAATATAGAGTATGCCGGCAACTTCGCCTTTCTTCATCCATTCGCGGGCTTCGAGGATATTGGACGTTTGGGCATAGACCGATGTCTGCGGGGCGGCATCCAGCCAGCGCACATACTCCCGGCTGAGCGCGGAGTGGGAGAGGTCTGCTACGGCAACGGGGGCTTTACGCACCAGATTGGGAGCATACATATAGTTGTAGAGCAAGCCGTAGAGGAATATACCACCCGCCAATACCAACAGGATGGCGGGATTGGTGGAGATGGCTTTCCATTCGCGGCGGATTACATTATCTTCTTCACTGACATGAAGGGTTTCTTCGCTCTCTACCGTTCTCTTTATCCACCATTTCAATAAAGGCAGAATCAGTATCGCCAGCAGTAAGAATATCAGTAGTATGGCTACCGATTGCCAGAAATAAGCAAAGCCTGCATTGAAATAAATCATGGTTTGTGCCGCTTCGGTGAAATGGCGTACCGGAAACAGATAGGATGCGGCATGGACAGGCGCGTACATGGCCGTTACCGGAAAGGTGACCCCGGACAGGGTAGCTCCCAATGAACCTACCATTGAAACGACACTGATGATATAAGCTATTTTAGGGAAGATAGAGAATATCAGCACTGCCAATGCCTGCGTAGCCATGATAAACAGTATTGTTACGACGTTCATCAACCACAGGCTGCCGTGAAAGGGGATATGCAAAGGGCCGAACAGAACGTAGTTTGCCAGTATGCCTATGATTGAGAATATAAGGGTGTAGGGCAACAGCTTTCCTGCAACAGCAGTCAGGATGTCGGCATTTTGCGGATTGTCGGGGTCTTTTCCTGCGGGTATGGCAGCCCGAAGCCAGTCCCGGGTTGTACCGAACTTGAATTCGCTGCCTATGGCATAGACGGTTACAAGCAAAATCAGTATTTGGAACAGGACGAAGAAAAATGGCTGGCTCAGATAGATAGAGTAATCCATATCCGGGTTATAGAGCGGATGCGTACTGGCTTCTACCGGAAGAAGGAAGGTCTGCATTTGTTCTTGTCCCACTCCCAACGCTTCTGCCTGGACGATGATAGGGGATAGGGCTACGGGGGCAAGCGTGGTTTCAAAGGCAGCCATTAGTTCGCTTCCTACCGAAAGCAGGGCGTAGTGGTAGTAATAGGTCAGTGACGCATCCGTTCCGCTGACGGCTTTCTGCTCGAACCGGGGCGGGATGGACAGGTAGCCGTATATTTCTTTCCGCTGCAATGCCTGGCGTGCAGAGGCTTCATCGGTAAAATGCTCCGTAACGCTGAATGTAGGGGTTGCCGATATGCGGCGGGAGATGTTGCGTGAAGTGGCTGTGTTGTCCTGGTCTACAATGCCTATGGGGATGTTTTCCATTTGTCCGTTGCCGAAAATGGTGGCCATGAAGAACAGACAGAACAGGGGCAGGATAATGCACACGCCGAGGTAAAGACGGCGTGAGGTGATACGGTGATATTCGCGGAAGAAAGTATTATATAATAAATTCATAATAAGGGGCTTGTATGGTGATACGGACGACTACTGCTTTGCGTCGATTGCCAGCAGTACGGACATTCCCGGTCGCAATCCTTCTACCGTTTGTACAGGGCGTGCGTGTATTTCAAAGGTTTGCATATCGTAGCTGCCTGTTTGTTTAGTGGACTTCCAGGTGGCAAAACTGCCCAAAGGACTGATGTAATAGATGCGGAATTCGATACCTTTTCGGTCGAGGGCGGGAACGTCGGCCTTGAATGTACCGCCCATTTTGAATCGGGGCATCAGGTCTTCCCGGATATTCAGGACTACGTGTACATCATTCATCACAACCAAACTCATAATAGGGGTACCCGGAGCGACCAGTTCGCCGCGTTTGGGAAAGATAGTGGCTATCTGCCCGTCTTCGGGAGCGGTGAGTCTGGAGTCTACCAAGAGGGCGGAGACTTCATCGACAGTACTGCGGGCGGCATCTACAAGACTGCGGGCGGCGGCACGGTCTTCACTCTGCGCACCGTCTACTGCCATTTGATACTGTTGGTAGGCGGCGCGTTCGGCAGCTTGAGCGGCTTTGTACATGGCCTCTACTTCATCCTTGCGCTGCGAGGTGACGACACTGTCCTTGTAGAGGGTGAGGATACGCTGATAGGTGGTTTGGGCAAGAGTGAGGTCGCTTTGCGTTTTGTTCCATAGCTGCCGGGCTGTGGCGACAATCTGCCGTCGTGTACCGGCGTCAATCTTTTTGTTCTGTTCTTGGGCCACCTGTTCCAGCGCATTGACTTGGCGGTACTTGGCTTCGATGACGGGGCTGTTGATGACAACGAGCGTGTCACCGGCTTTTACCCATTTGCCTTCCTCTACAAGAAAGGAGTCGATGCGTCCCGGAAGCTTTCCGCTGATACGTATCTCTGTGGCCTCTATCTGCCCTTGCAGCACCATGGGCTGCCGGCTCATAAGTAACATTCCAATGGCCGACACTGCTACGGTAACGGCTAATATGACGATGAATGTAATGCTGATGGTTTTATTGTTGATATTCATTTTTATTACAATTATAAAGTATAACATAGGATTGCCCAAGGAATTAAAACTCCCATTGCGCAGCCTGTTTCTCAATTTTTAATTCTCAATTCTTAATTTATCAAACTGTTCCGGTATGCCGCATAGCGCCAGAAGGTTCATCAGCGCCACGTCATACTCGTAATAGGCGGCCAAACGGGCGACACGTACGGTAGCCAGCATCGTTTCGGCATCTATTACTTCGGTACTCGTAGCCATGCCTTCGGTGAACGATTTCTTGCGGATACGCACCAGCTCTTCACTCAGTTCGATAGTGGTATTCAGTGCACGTACATTGTCCTGGGATTTCTGCATCTGCGTGTAGAGCTTGTCGATACCCACGCTTAAATCGTCTTTGGCTTTTTCTTGTCCTATGGCAAGGGTTTGTTGGGCTATCTTGGATTGGCGTATCCGTTTCTCCCGTGCCAAGCCGTCAAAAAGATTCCAGGTGAATCCTACTCCTATCATGGTGCGGGGGACGAGGTTGCTTTGGATGCCGTGGGCGTACAATGTCTGCTTGCCGAATACGGCGATGTCGGGCAGGTATCCGCTTTGGTCGATACGGAGCTGTTGCTTGGCGATGTGCGACTGTAACTGCAATTGGTTGACGGTGTAGTTCTCGGTTCGCATGGTTTGCAGGAACTCTTCCTTGGCGGGTAGGACGGCATTTATGAAGAGTGGGGAAGTAGGCTGTATGTCGCAGGTGTCGTCCATATTGAGCAATGTGCGCAATGCGTTTTGCAAAACAGCGACTTCTTTTTGCGAGGCTTCCAACGAGCGTTGCGCTTCGTCCATGTTTACTTGCGCAAAGAGCCGTCCGGCTTTGTCTATCATTCCGGCGGATTCCAGTTTCAGTGCATTCTCGTAATGGCGTTGCAGGCTGCGGTAGGTATCTTGGCGCACGCGCGCCACTTCTTGTGCCAGACGCAGTCCGAAATAACTCTCCGCTAAAAGGGTACGTTGGGTGGCGTCGGTTTGCTCACGGTTTTCGCGTGCCATGTCAATCATCGTGTTTCCTATTTTACCGGCACGGATACGTTTTCCACCGGAGAAGACAATCCATTCGGCTGTCAGCCCTACGGTGGTGAGGTTGCGCGGAGCAAGCGGAAAGACGAGTGTGTGGCTGCCTATCTGGTCGAGGATGCTGCTGATGAACTGGTCGTCGGGGACGATGTTATGCACGAAGTCTTTGGCGGGGTCTGTAAATTGCGAAAGAGGTTGTTTGACTTCTATCTTTTCGGACAGATGTACGAATGTTCCCGCACCTTGCAGACTGGGATACCAAAGGGCATTCAGCTTGTCACGCTCTGCGCGTGCGGCTTCAATGCCTTTGTCGGCTATCTTCAGGCTGCGGTTTCCCTGCTGCATTTGCCGCAGGGCATCATCGAAACTCAGGGAAAGGGTTTGTGCCGTTACGGAAAGACCCGTTCCCAGAAGGATAATGAGTAAGATTTGTTTCATATGTCAAGTTTATCGTTTAGGTTTAGAATGATAAACTTGAAACACTCTTTCTTTTCTATTGTTCAATCTACCGACCTTTTTGCTACCTTTGCGCTCGGAAATACAGAAATATATGAAGATACTTCACCCTATTATGTTTGCCGGCACGGGCAGTGATGTGGGCAAGAGCATTATTGCGGCTGCTTTCTGCCGTATTTTCAAACAGGACGGTTACCGGCCTGCGCCTTATAAGGCGCAGAATATGGCGTTAAACTCGTATGCCACTCCCGAAGGGTTGGAGATTGGCCGCGCGCAGGCTGTGCAGGCTGAAGCTGCGGGTGTGCCTTGCCATACGGACATGAATCCGCTGCTGTTGAAGCCACAGTCCGACCATACCTCGCAGGTGGTTCTGAACGGCCGTCCCATCGGCAATCGCAACGCGTATGATTATTTCCGCAAGGAAGGGCGTGAAGAGTTGCGTAAAGAGGTGCGTGCCGCTTATGACAGGCTGGCACGGAGATATAATCCTGTGGTACTGGAAGGTGCGGGGAGTATCTCCGAAATCAATTTGCGTGACTCCGATTTGGTAAATCTTCCTATGGCCTTGTATGCCGGGGCGGATGTGATTCTGGTAGCGGATATTGACCGGGGCGGGGTGTTTGCCAGTGTCTACGGTTCGGTAATGTTGCTTCGCCCGAATGAACGTGAACGGATAAAGGGGATTCTTATCAATAAATTCCGTGGAGACATACGCCTGTTTGAATCGGGCGTTAAGATGATTGAAGAACTATGCGGTATTCCCGTTGTGGGTGTAGTGCCTTATTATAAGGATATTTATATAGAAGAGGAAGATTCGGTGGCTCTTGCCGCAAAGTCGATGCAGGCGGAACGGGGAAAGGTGAACATTGCCGTTGTGCTTTTGCGCCATCTCAGCAATTTTACGGATTTCAACGCGTTGGAACGTGACCCGCGCGTACATCTTTTCTATACCAATAATACGGATGAATTGGAAAAAGCGGATATCATCATTCTGCCCGGTAGCAAAAGCACGCTTTCCGACCTTTATGAACTTCGCCGTAACGGGGTGGCGCAGGCTGTTGTCCGCGCCCATCGTGAGGGGACTGCCGTACTGGGTATTTGCGGCGGTTATCAGCTTATGGGGCAGGAAGTGCTCGACCCCGATCATGTGGAAGGAGATATTGACCGCTTGCCCGGTTTGGGGCTTCTGCCTGTGAGTACCCGTATGACGGGGGAGAAGGTGACGAGACAAGTGAATTTCCAACTGCTTGAAAGCTGCCGTACCGCTGTTTCGCACGGTAACTCTCGTCTCCCGACTCCCAACTTTCAACCTTCAACTCCCAACTTTCAATTAAAGGGCTAC
Source organism: Bacteroides sp. 44_46 (assembly GCF_001915465.1). NCBI lineage: Bacteria > Pseudomonadati > Bacteroidota > Bacteroidia > Bacteroidales > Bacteroidaceae > Bacteroides > Bacteroides sp. 44_46. Next base: position 136,858 of record NZ_MNQO01000014.1, read on the forward strand.
GAGATTCACATGGGTAGCACCGTTCCCGTAGAGGGTGCGCCTGCGTCTCCGCTGAACTTACTAGAAAATGGACAGTGGGACGGGTATTTGGCCGACCGCACCTGCATGGGAACTTATATCCACGGTATTCTTGATAATCCGGAATTTATCGACTTCCTGCTCGAACCGTTTGCCGATAAATTATCGGAGAAGACAGGGGCATTCGATTATCAACAGTTTAAGGAAGAACAATATGACAAGCTTGCCGAACATGTGCGCCGCCACGTTGATATGCCGCTTATCTATCAGATATTGACCGAGAACCCAATATAATAACAGAGATATGATTGAAGGACACGGAGATGATTCCTACAAATATAACCGCCCGGTAACGGCTAATTTCAGTTCCAACGTTTACAGCAAGGTAGACCTTTCTCTTTTGAAAGCGCACCTGTGCGAGCGGATTGGGGGTATTGGCAACTACCCCGAACCGGAACCCTACACGCTTGAAGCCCGGATAGCCCGGCTGTATCATCTGCCTGCCGATGCCGTCTGTGTGACAAACGGCGCGACTGAAGCCATCTATCTCATAGCACAGACTTTCCGGGGTACGAATACGGCTATTCTGCAACCTACTTTCAGCGAGTATGCGGATGCCTGCCGTATGCACGGACATCGGGTTACTTCATTATATCAGCTACCCCAGGCACAAGACGGGTATCTCTTACCGGACGATGTGCGGATGTTTTGGCTGTGCAATCCCAATAATCCGACAGGAACAGTGGTTGATAAGGAATATATGCGCGAACTGATTGAACATAATCCGCAGGTTTGTTTTATTATAGACCAGTCTTATGAGTTCTTTACTTTGTGTCCGCTCTTTTCTCCGGAAGAGGCGGTGGAATATTCCAATGTCCTGCTGCTGCATTCCATGACGAAAAGATATGCTGTTCCCGGTTTGCGGCTTGGCTATGTGACAGGCAATTCCGGTTTGCTGGTACGTTTACGGACTAACCGTATGCCTTGGTCGGTCAATCAGCTTGCCATTGAAGCGGGACTGTTTTTGTTGGAACATGATGTTCCCAATCCGTTGGATGTAGCGGCTTATTTGGAAGAAACGGCGCGTCTGTCCGCTGCGATTCAAGCCATTGGCGGACTGGAAGTATGGGCTACGCAAACGCATTTTATGTTGGTACAGCTTCGTATGGGCAAGGCATCCGCCCTGAAAGATTATCTTGCCGGAGAACATGGTATCCTCATTCGGGACGCTTCCAACTTTACAGGGCTGAACGAGCAGTTTTTCCGTATAGCCACGCAAACTCCGGAAGAGAATGACAGGCTGGTGGCTGCGATTGCAAAATTTATGAGTTCGGATTTATAATGTATGAATGAAGGGAATATGCTTATGGAAGATATAATCATCATGTTAGGTATTGCTTTTAATCTGAACCTTCCGTTGCTTACGGCATGGTTGCTCGACCACTGGCTGGGTGATCCGGTTTGGTTGCCGCATCCTGTGGTGGCTTTCGGTAAGGCCATTTCTTTCTGTGAGCATCGCTTGAACAACGGGAATGCCCGTTTTCTGAAAGGAGCTGCCATGTCACTGGCACTTGTGGCGGGCGTTTATTTCCTTACACTGTTTCTGCTGCGTCGGGTGGCGCATTATTCACCCGGACTGCTTTTGGCTTTGCAGGTGCTGCTTATTTTCTATTGTCTTGCCGGTACTACGCTGGTGCGTGAGGTTCGTGAGGTGTTTAGGGCCGTAGACCGTTCTTTGGAAGAAGGCAGGCGGCAGGTGGCGCGCATTGTAGGACGTGATACTTCCGGGCTTTCAGCGCAGGAAGTACGTACGGCGGCATTGGAGACATTGGCGGAGAATCTGAGCGACGGGGTTATCGCTCCGTTATTTTGGTACATTATATTAGGTGTTCCGGGAATGATTGCTTATAAGATGATAAATACACTCGACTCCATGATAGGATACAGGAATGAGCGATACAGCCGGTTCGGATGTTTTGCGGCGCGTCTGGATGATGTTGCCAACTATATTCCCGCACGCTTGACGGCTTTTCTTATGGTGGCGGCTTCCGGCAGGTTCTCATTGCTGCTCTTTGTCGGTAAGTACGGCAATCAGCACGCCAGTCCCAACTCCGGTTACCCTGAAGCTGCTCTTGCCGGAATCTTGAATTGCCGTTTTGGCGGACCTCACAACTATTTTGGAGAAGAGGTGTGGAAACCTTATATCGGGGAGTATGAACGTCCCCTGACAACGGAAGATATGCAGATTGCCATACGTATCAACCGTTGTGCAGAATGGATGATGATAATGGTTGTCGTCGCTACGGCTACTTGCTTGTCTCTTATAGGACAGTTCTGATTCTTAATGGTTCATCCGGTGCTTATACTTCAATTCTGATGATACCTCCGTAAGGTGTCAGCGCATTGAATGCTTCTTCGGCTTTGATAAGTCCGGCATATATCTGTGCGCAAATCAGTACTCCGCCATGCGCAAAGATTGCCACCCGTTGGTATGGTTTTGTTTTCAGTTCATCCAGAAAACTGCTGACACGCTGGTATTGCATGGCAAACGATTCTCCACCGGTAGCTACAACATTCAAGTAATCGGCATACCATTCCTGCAGGCGCGGGTCGTCGTTACGGTCGAAAGGCTTCATTTCCCAGTCTCCGAAGTTAATCTCCATAATCCGCCTGTCACGTTCCGCATCCGGATAACCGCAGTAAGAGGCAAGGCGTACACAGCGTGTGAGCGGACTGGTGTATACATGGTCGAAAGGTAAATACACCTTCAGATTTTCTTTGGTAACAGCCGCTTCCTGTTCAAAAGACGGTTTCAGAGGAACATCTGTCTGGCCGTAGCATACGCCGGGCGGAACATCGACAGAAGTGTGTCGGATAAGTACTATTTCCATAATTTCAATATTTTGTTTTTAAGTCAGGTGCTTATGTTCAATCAGCTTAGGGATTGTTCAAGTCTTATGATTATCCTTTGAAGCCTGCTCTTTACAGATGCTCTATCACAAGGCTGCCTATATAAAAGGATAATTCACAAAGCAAAAAAGCTGCTCCGCAACAATCGCCTGTATATCCTTGCAGGCGATGTTTCATCAGTCGATAGAGTAATATAAAGGTCAACAGCGGAAATAAAGTGGCCGGCCATAGCTTTATGGGTAGGAATGCTATTAATGGCAGTAATCCGCAAATGAATGCAGTGAGAAGCTCATGCCAACTCATGCGATTGTATATCACTTGGGCTTTGCTGTCTTCCTCTTTACGGGCGTATGGCAGATAGTTGATGAGCTGGGATGCGCAGAATTTTGACCAGCAATCACCGCATAATACAAGCATGCAGAGAAGATGCAGGGGAAGGATGGATAGCTGTGACAGCAGTAAGAAGTAGATTATCAAACCGATAACGCCGTAACTGCCGATATGCGAGTCTTTCATGATGGCCAGCGTACGCTCACGGGTAGTACCGCCGCCAAAACCATCGAGAAAATCGGCCAATCCGTCTTCGTGCAGACAACCTGTGACGAGCAAGCGTACAATGATAGCTGTAATCCAGGCAATGGATATAGGCAATATCTGTCCGGTAATCCATAATGTACCCGCCATGATACCGCCGGTCAGCCAGCCGGTCAGCGACCAGTAGGGCACTACGTGCTTGAAACATTCGGCGGGCACTTCTTTTATTTTCCAAAAAGGAAGTCGCGTGAAGAAGATAAATGCAGCCAGTATATTCATAATATGTAATTATCAATTTGCGGATTTCGATTCAAAAGGGATAACGGTTGCAGAAGCCTTAAAAGTACTTGGTGATAGAGGCATGGGCAAAGTTATCCATTTCATTAATCATGCGGACAGCCGAGTCTACAATGGGGTATGCACAGATTGCCCCCGTTCCTTCTCCAAGTCTTAATCCTAAGTGTAATAACGGGTTGACATTTAATGACTCGAGTAAGAGTTTATGTCCGGATTCATCCCCGCAATGTCCGAAGATAGCATAATCCAGTACTTCGGGATACAGCTTGCCGGCGGCAAGAATGCAGTTTGTCATGATGAATCCGTCTATCAGAATAATCATCTTCAGTTCGGCGGCTTGCAACATGGCGCCTACTGCCATAACCATTTCCAACCCGCCAAAATAGCGGATGATGTCGCGTGGCGAGCCGTCTCCTTTATAATTGTCCAGCGATTGTTTCAGCACTTCGTACTTGTGGCGAATACCTGCGTTGTCCAGACCGCTTCCCGCACCTACACATTCTTGCAGCGGGATGCCTGTAAGACAAGTCATCCACAGGGAAGAAGAGGATGTGTTGCCTATCCCCATTTCTCCGAAACTGAGTATATTGCTACCTTCTTCGTGGCAACGGCGCACTACTTCAGCGCCCCGCTCAAGGCAAAGTTCCATTTCTTCCTCGGTCATTGCAGCTTCATGCAGATAGTTGCGCGTACCTTTACGTACTTTCATATCGATGATACCTTTCTCGTAAGGTAAGTCATAATCCACTCCGGCATCCACAATCTTTAGCGTAAATCCATGCTGACGGCACAGGAAGTTGACGCCTGCGCCTCCGTGAAGGAAATTGCTGATTTGCTGCCAGGTAATTTCTTTAGGCGAGAGGCTGACACCTTCCTCTACAATGCCATGGTCGGCGGCAAAGATGATATTTTGCGGATGTTGCAGGGTGGGAGTTAGGGTTTGCTGGATGAGCCCGATTTGCAGCGCAAGGCTTTCCAAAGTACCTAAAGCACCTTTCGGCTTGGTGAGATTATTGATTTTATCAATCAATGCCGGACGGATGGTTTCGTCCGGACGGGAGATATGAAATGTTTTCATTATATTCTTCAATTCTTAATTCTCAATTCTTGATTTTGACCGGGATGCCGGATACCATTAGGATTACCTCATCCGCCCGCGAGGCTATGTATTGGTTCATCCAGCCCTGCATATCCGTAAACTTCCGTTGTATCTCGTTCTCGGATGTACCCCCCATGCCTATCTCGTTCGTGACGAAAATAAATGTGGCATCCTGTGCGGTAAAACGATTGAACTCTTCTTTGGCGGCCGCGAGAGCTTGGTCTGTATCTGCGTTCAGGTCGAAGAAGAAGTTGGTGCACCACAGCGTTATGCAATCTATCAGAACGATACGTCCGGATAAAGAATGGCGGCTCAGCTCCTTTTCTTCTTCTATATTCGTCCATTCAGTTCCTCGTCTTTCTTGATGATGTATCACTCGTTTGCGAAACTCTTCATCCCATATACGTGCCGTGGCGAGGTAAACAGGGTTGGGAGCGAGGCTGAGCGCCAGTTTTTCCGCATAAGTACTTTTGCCCGAACGGGCTCCGCCGGTGATAAGTATGATTCGTTTCATTGATTTGCTTGAAGTTTACGGGAAGCAAATGTACATGATTTATGTGGCAGTGACAAGAACAGAGCATTTTTTTAGCAATTTCATTTTTTCTTTTTTAAAAGATTTCATTACCTTTGCCAACGTTTTCAGTACAAAGGAAAGCAAACTCTGCGGAAGTAGCTCAGTTGGTAGAGCATCAGCTTCCCAAGCTGAGGGTCGCGGGTTCGAGTCCCGTTTTCCGCTCCGCTGAAAATCAGGCAGTTACAAACAAAGTGACTGCCTGATTTCTTTATATATGCCATACAACATGTACGTTTTTGGGGGCTATTAGGGGGTATTATCCTATCTTTGTGTGCAAATTTTGTGCAAATTTTCAGGTTGAGTCGAATTTGTAATCGTCTGATAATCGGACTGTATCAATTTTGGGCACTTAATACGATGATGAATAAAGCAGAAAATGCAAATTTGCATAACCGATGAGACTTGATGATTATTCAAATAGATATAAACTGTTGATTTTTAGGTGTTTATTAAGTAAAAATTTGCACAAAATTTGCATACAAACTAAAATTTATATTCTATATGGCAACAGTTAAATTCTTCCTTGACAAAAGAAGGCAAAAAAATGATGGTACTTATCCTATAAAGTTGAATGTGTCCCATAACAAACGAATGGTGATAGCCACGCAGTTAAGCGCATTGGAAACAGAATGGAACGGGAACGAATATTCCGCACGTGCACGGAATTACAAGCCGAGAAATATAGTCGCTCGTGAAATAATCAATAAGGCGGAAATGGTAATATTTACTTTAGAGCAACAAGGAAAGTTGAAATCAACTACAGACAAAACGTTGAAGAAGTTGATAGAGGACGCTATAAGTAGCAAGGTTGAAAATCAAAAAACGTTTCTCTATTATCTTGATGAATTCGTTTCCAAGAAAACCAATCAGGGGACTAAGTCTATATATGCAACCACAAGAAACAAGATTGAGGAATACGATAGTCATTGTACTTTTGAGAGCATGGATAAATCATGGCTGGAAAACTTTGAAGCGTGGATGGCAAAGACGATGAAGGTTAATGCCTACGCTATTCATTTACGGAACATACGTAGTGTATTCAACTACGCCATTGATGAGGAGTACACAACATTGTATCCATTCAGAAGATTTTCAATAAAGAAAGAGGAAACCCGGAAACGTAGTCTTACAGCAGAGCAACTTAGGTTATTGAGAGATTATCCATGTGAGGAATACCAGATTAGATATAGGGATATGTTCATGCTCATGTTTTACCTTATAGGGGTAAATGCAGCCGATTTGTTCAACGCAAAACATTCCGCATTGGTAAATGGCCGTTTTGAATATAAAAGGGCTAAGACGGGGAAATTATACAGTATAAAAGTGGAACCGGAAGCGCAGGCTATAATCGAGAAATACAAAGGGAAGGATTATCTTCTTAATATAATGGACGAATACGGAAATTACAAGGATTTCCTGCATCGTATGGGAATAGGGTTAAAACAGATTGGAGAGACAGAGAGGAAAGGATTGGGCGGGAAAAAGAGCAGAAATCCCCTATTCCCTGATTTGTCCTCATACTGGAGCCGCCATACTTGGGCTACAATAGCGGCGGAACTTGATATTCCAAAGGAAGTAATAGCCCATGCACTTGGGCATAGCTGGGCGAACAGTACTACGACCGACATCTATATCCGATTCGATATGCGGAAGGTGGACGAAGCCAATCGTAAGGTTATTGATTATGTGAATATCACTAATAATTTATAAATGTAAAAAAGTAGGATTATTGGTAATGATTTATTATCTTTGCAAAAGCATGTCAAGTGGCATGCTTCCCATACTAACGAAAAGACATGAAAGGACTTACAATCAAACAAGAGAATTTTTGCAACTACTACATCGAAAGCGGTAATACTTCCGATGCCTATCGTCGTGCCTATTCGTGCGAGAAGATGAAAGATAAACAAGTGTGGGAAGAATCTTGTAAGTTGTTGTCCAACCCAAAGGTAGCCCAAAGGGTCAAAGAGTTGCAGGAAGAACAAAAAAACAAGTCAGACATAACCAAAGAACGCATTTTGCAAGAATTGTCCGGTATAGCTTTCTCATCCATTGCCAGCATGCACAATACATGGATAGAGCGTAAAGAATTTGATGAACTCTCTGACAAAGAGAAATCAGCCATAAAAAGCATTTCAACCAAAATATTGAAAAAGAATGTCGGAACAAGTGATAACCCGGAGATTGTAGATGTTGAATATGTGAAGATAGAACTTTATGATAAGATAAAGGCTATTGAGCGTATATGTAAGATGCTCGGATTTGATGAACCCACCGAAATAGAGATGAATACCAGCAAACCTATAAGTGTCGAGGAAGCAAAGAAACTGATAGAAAAGCTATGATGGACGGTGTACGGTATCTACAAGCATTTTGTATGTCGGGCGTTCTCAATTACACAAAATTTTTCTTTAAAAGTAAAACAGGGCGCAAATTTGTGGTAAGCAGGCATCACAAACGTATATGCAATGCGCTGGATGATGTCATTTCCGGAAAAATCCGAAAGCTGATAATCAATATTGCACCACGTTATGGGAAGACGGAACTGGCTGTAAAAAACTTCATATCTTACGGGCTGGCGCTCAACCCTTCTTCCAAATTCATCCACCTTTCATACTCTGACGATTTAGCCCATGATAATTCAGAAGAGATAAGGGACATCGTTAAATCGGAAGAGTATCAGCGGCTATTTCCGTATGTTCAGATAAAGCGAGGTACGGATAGTAAGAAGAAATGGAATACCACTGCTGGCGGTGGTGTATATGCCGTATCAACAGGCGGGCAGATAACGGGGTTTGGCGCCGGAGAGGTAGACGATATAGATGATAAGGAAATAGGGGCGGAAATAGACAGCATATCAAAAGGAACAAAATTTGCCGGTGCTATTGTGATAGACGATCCAATCAAACCGGAAGACGCTCTATCTGATGTAAAGAGAGAGAAAATCAACCAGCGGTTTGAAACAACCATACGTAACCGTGTAAACAGCAGGAACACACCTATTATTATCATCATGCAACGGCTGCATGAAAACGACTTGTGCGGTTATCTTATGAAGACAGAACCCGGCGAATGGACTGTCCTCTCACTGCCTGCCATAGAGAATGAAGCGAATGGGAAGGAAGTGCCTCTATGGGATTTCAAGCATACGCTAAATGAATTGCACCACCTTAATAAAATAAACCCTTTTACCTTTGAGACGCAATACATGCAAAATCCCACCCCGATGGTGGGACTTATGTATGGCGTATTCAAAACTTATAAGGAAATACCATACACCAACCGGGCTATCCGGAAGAACTACACCGATACTGCTGATACAGGCATAGACAAGCTATGTTCCATAGATTACATAGATACAGAAATCGGCAACTTCATTTTAAATGTTCTATATACGGATGCTCCTATGGAAGTTACGGAGCCGAAAGTTGCAACCATGCTTGCTAAGGACGGAATAACCGTGGCTAATATCGAAAGCAATAACGGCGGGCGTGGCTTTGCCCGAAACGTGGAGAAGCAATCACGTATCATCGGAAATGATGAAACAGAAATAAAATGGTTCCACCAATCCGGAAATAAAGAGGTGAGAATTTTCACCCGCTCTGCCGAAGTGATGAACCTCACATACATGCCTGAAGGCTGGGAAACTCTTTTCCCGGAATTTCATGCGGAGATAAAGTCTTTCAGGAAGTTCGGGAAGAATGCACATGATGACGGTGCGGATGCTCTTACCGGAACTGTTGAAAAGCGTGGGGAATTTGAATATGACAGTTATGATGACGGTGCGGCGGTTCTCTCCGGTATTCCGATTGTAGAAATACATCCACTGCTTAATGGAAGATTCGTCCATGCTAAAGCGTACATAGTGGATGGGGCGGTATATGTGGACGACGCATACATAGGAGAGCCGCTTCCTATCGAAGCGGTTAAGACATTTGTATCAGGTGCAGATGTGAACATTGAGGTTTCGCAGGCGATGCTTCATTATGTACGCGATTATAGAGCAGAAATAGGAGATGTCTGGGCAAGACAGGAGAATGCAGGGAAAATAGCTTATATTGAAGCCTTTCGAGGATTAGTCCGAGGATTTAAATTTAAGAGAGACAATAAGATGTCATTGTTTATGCGTAATCTAATGGATTACGATGGCAAGGACGTATATGAAGCAATGTATGTATTGTGCTGTATAGCGGATAGGATAAAAAGAAAATTAAAAAAGTAATCGAAAAAAGATTGTTTGTTATTTGGAATTAGTCTAAATAATATATATATTTGCACCCGTAGGGTCACTACAAGCGTGTGAAGTTGCACGCAACCGTATAAATGGACTAAAACACTAAATATATGGGAGTGGCCGCATTCATTTGCTGTCACTCCTGCTTTGTATATGGGCATATTTACTAAAATTTGGAAGCCGAAAAATAGAAAATCTATTCCGATGTATGACAGTGTAAATCGGGTAGAAAAGGATGCAGCAGGAAACTACTGGTTTTTATCTGATTTATTTGGTACTCGTTCCAGATGGAAAGTATATTATGACATGACTAATAATTCAGATAAAGCTGAGGCGCTTATTTCTTGCACTCCTTTTTTTACTGTAGTTGATAAAATCGGTTCCATGATGTCCCGTGGTGTTCCTTACGTTGTTGATAAAGACGGGAATGAAAAAAGAACTTATGCTGATATACGAAATATTCTCCACAATCCCAATCCGTTGCAAACATTTTCTTCGTTTGTAAAGCAGGCTGAGATATGCCTTAAAGTTTTCGGATATTGTCCTATTGTTCTTGTGAGGGCCACAGGAAAAAGCGTTCCCAAAGCGATGTGGATAGTTCCCCCTGAAATATTCCATATAGAGGGAACGGGTAAAGTGTTTCGTCAGTATGAATTGAGGGACATTGTATCGAGTGCATATATTGACTGCAACGGACGGCGGATGGAATTGGAAGATTATGAATACATAATAGTATATGACAGCAATATCCTTGTTGAGAGCGGCAGGAGTGCAGATGTTAAATTCGAGTCAGTTTCAGACAGTTTGTCTCAGCCTATATCCAACTGGATAGCTTCCATGTCGGCAAGCTATACATTACTTGTAAACGGCGGCCCCAAAGGCGTACTCTATAACGACTACACAGACCAAATGGGTAATGTTGCTCTTTCTTCAGAAGATGAAAAGGAGATAAAAGACAGTTTTAAACGCGATTACGGCTTGGTGAACAAGGAATACCCCATTTTGGTGACACGTTATAAATTAGGATGGCTTCCCCTTGATTTTGATGCCGATAAATTAAAGCTTCATGAAGAGGATAAAAGATGTACGGATAAGATTGCCAATGCAATGGGAATAAATGCCAACCTGTTCACGGATGCCAAATATGATAATCTTGAAAGCGCTGGAAAAAAGGCTTATCAAGATGTGATTATTCCAGATAGCCGAAAGATAGCAGAATGTCTTTCAAAAGCTATATGCCCAGAGGGTGTTTTTATTAAGATTGATTTTGCAGACGTTGAATGTCTTCAAACTAACAAAGAAGCAGAAGCGAATACATTGGTTAAAGTGGCCGATGCCATGCAAAGGTTATTGGACAAGTCTTTGATAACGCATGATGAAGCCCGTGTAGAAATCGCAAGATATATAGACATTGATCCGGATAATCCCAAGGGAGATTTTGACAACAATACAGCAAGCAGCGTATCTTCTGAGAACAACATCAATAACAGCAAAGAGAATGGAAACAAAGATGAATAAATACAAAGATAAAATGGGGATGCAATATAAATTATTCTCCATTAACTCAAAAGATGTCCAATATAGCCCCGGAAGCCGGACGATAAGCGGATATGCGGCGGTGTTCGGTAACCGGGACAAGGCGGGCGATGTCCTTCTGAAAGGTTGTTTTGCAAAAAGCATCCAGGAACGTGGGCCGCAGAGCGGTGCGAATGACAAGATACTGCTGTTGTGGATGCATGACATGAGCGAGCCTATCGGTGCCATTACAGAACTGAGGGAAGACGATAAGGGTCTCTACTTCGAGGCGCGGATAGATGAGATTGACCTTGGAGACCGTGCCATAAAACAGCTGGAATCCGGGACACTCAACCAGTTCTCGATAGGGTTCAGTTATGTGTGGGAAAAATGCGGTTACAATGAGACCGGAGATGACTTCCTTGTTGGCGAAGTGAAACTTTATGAGGTTTCCATCGTGTCGATAGGTTGCAATGGGGAAACCGAGTATCTGGGGTTGAAGTCAATTGAAGACTATGAAAATTCTTATAAGGATTTAAACAGTGAAATTTCCTCGTTATGCAAAAATATGAGTATGTCTAAGCAACTGCGTTTGCAAAAAATTATAGCCAAAGCAATGTCACTTGCATCTTTTAGGCCGGACAGTGTTATACCAGTTCCACCCAAAGAGAAGGAAGCCGGCAGTAATGGCAAAACGGAAGAAAAATCATTATGTAATTTATTAAAACTAAAATCGGTATGAAATTAGGATTTTTAGAACTTATGGACACATCCGGTCTGTCTGAAGAAAACAAAAAGTTTTTTGAATCTTTGGACGAAAAAATGGGAGAAGCTTTTGAAAAACAAGTGAAAGGCTATCTTTCGGATGAAGTTAAACTGGAAGATTTGCGCAAATCCATAAAGGATGCCGCTGATTCCATAAAAGACATCAAGGAAAAGGATTTTGCCGGCATTGACAAAAAGACTTTTGAGGAGAAGGTTAATGAACTGGAGAATGCCATTTTACGTGTAAAGGCTTCTACTGAAGTGGGTAAAAACGGAGAGGTAAAGATTAAATCCGTTTATGAGCAGCTACACGAACAGCTCAAGGAGTATATTACCGCAGACAAGAAAGGTATTATGTCCCTCGATTTGAAATCGGCTTGCCAGGCGGCTCCCGGCAATAAGTTGGGATTAAATCTTGTGTTGGAAAAGAAAGATGCCGCGACTATTACTTTCGGGTCTCTTGCTCCGCATTACGGGATTGAGGTTGACCCAAATTTATCAGTCAATCCGAGAGCGCAGACTGTCATTCGGAAATATGCAAATGTATCGAGCACCAACAATCGGACTTTGGTTTATGCGGAATACACAAGCAAGGATGGGGATGCTGCATGGGTTCCTGAGGGTGGATTAAAGCCCCTTATGGATGCGACATTGACGGAAAAAACGGTGACGGCCGCCAAAGTTGCAATTGCCGCCAAGTTTACAGAAGAAACCTTGTCTGACTTCCCAAGTTTCGTCAATGAAGTTGAAACGGAAATGATAAACAAACTTGGTATAAAAGAAGAACAGGGTATTTTGTCAGGCAATGGTTCCAGTGGGGAAATAAAAGGAGTTGCTTCAGATATGCCGGCATTTTCTCTTTCCACTTTCTACATTGAAAGACCGAACATGTTTGATGCTCTTGTGGCAGCTTATTCGCAAATTGTATCTACCAGCGAAATGGCATATCGTCCCAACCTTGTATTGATGAACCCATTGGATTATGCGGCTATGCAGTTAGCTAAGGATGCTAATGGGCAGTATCTGCGCCCGTTCCGTTATGGAGATGAGCTTATTCAAGGATTACGTGTCGAAACGACTACGGCGATAGAACAAGGTGATTTTATCATGGGAGATTTCTCATATTTGAATATTCGCGACTTGTGGGCATTGTCTATTACTATGGGATGGGAAAATGACGATTTCCGCAAAAATATTGTTACTGTAATCGCAGAGAATAGATTAATGTGTTATATCAAATCGCAGTATAAAACAGCGTTTGTAAAGGACACATTTGCTACTGTAATAGAAGGTATCACTCAAGGAGTAGGAGGATAAAAAATGGCAAAAGAATATAGAATTAATTTGACGAAACGCTATAAAGTAACATTTATCAAAGATGGTGTGAAATATAAGTCCGGTGATGAAGTGTCAGTCGGTATGGCGCTTGCAAGCAAATTTTATGCGGAAGGTAAAATTGAAGCGACAAACGAACTGATTAACGACGCCAAAATGTTGGGTTGCGAGGAGCTGTTTACCAAACGTAAATCTGCAAGAAAAGATACGGTATGATAATTGACTACAAATCTTTCACTGGGTTGCTGAGTGTCGGGATAAATCCTGACACTGGCGCTCCCTCTATAACAAGAGATGCGGAGTTGGATAAAATAGAATCATATATTTCTGTATATGAACAGGAATATCTAATTCTTATACTTGGTGAGGATATGTGCAAGGCGTTTACCGATTATCTTAATTCAAAAGACGATAGCGTTGATAATAAATGGGATAGACTGTTTGCTCTTTTATCAGAAAAATACAGCCCTATTGCTTGCTATATATTTTTCAAGTATATAGCGGACGGAAATTACAGTGTTACAAATGTAGGAACGGTAACCTCTGCTGATGGAGATACTGTTTCTCCACAAGTTTTGCAAATTAGGGCATGGAATGATATGGTAAATATGAACAAACGTGTTTATCAACTTTTACAAGGCAAGGAATATGCCGGTATATGTTTCAACCCATGTATGCTGCGTAAAATAAATTGTATGGGGATATGAAATCAGTAAATGATATATTTGCGGACATTGTAAAAAAGGTATCAAAAAGATACGGAAGCAATGTGTCGTTTTTATTCGGAGACTGGGCTTACATAAGCAATCAACTAACTTTATGGGGCAAAAGTCCTAAGACAAGCAAATTGAAGTTTCCTATAATATGTCTTTACTCTCCATTTACGGAAGATAGAAGTTCTGCCCAAACAGAGGTTGGATTGGAGTTTATTATCATGGTGAACACTTTGAAAGAATATTCAAACGAAGACCGGCAAAAGACTTCCTTTGAACAGGTCTTGCGACCTATATATCGCCTTTTCTTGGACGAAATCAAGAAAGATATAAATATTGTTTGTCATTACGATAATGTGGTTCCACACTCCTATATTGAAAATTACCGATATGGCAGGGTTGGTGTTATAGGTGAAGACGGCAAACCTTTCAGCGATTTTATTGATGCTATTGAAATGAAGAATGTAAATTTAACCATTAAAGAAGTAAAATGTTATGGCAACAGATTATAGAAAATGTCCGGGTGTTGCAACTTTTAATACAGGTAGCTCCGTATGCGTGCTTGACCCCGGTAAAATAAAAGCTATCATATTGACTATTCACGGTCATAAGATACCTACAGAGAAAACAGCAGAAGCTTTTGAAAAGGCTTGTCATGCAGACCGCCCCGGAAGAATATTCCCTATTAAAACAATTGTGGAATATGCTCCTTCCGGTGGAGAAGCGCAAACTTCTGCTACAGGATACGGCCCTACAAAAGTCACAGGCTATTCTGCAAAAAATGATGTATGGACTTTGCAGGATTACGATGCCAGTTTGAAAGCAAATATAATGGCTGCAAAGAATGTGGCATTTGATGCTTATTTTGTTGACGAAAACAATGTTGTTTACGGAGTGAATGACGGCACCGAAGATTTGGCAGGTATTCCCTTGTCAGGCGTTTATCCTGGTGGACAAGATTGGGATTCCTCCGGTACAGAGGCCAATCTGACTATTGCAACCATGTTCAAGGATTACGAGAAATATGTCAAAAATGCGGATGTGAGAGCCTATGATTTTGATGTTGTTGATGCATTGAAAGGATTGGTTTATGTCGATTTGGTATCAACGGAATCAAATAAGTATAAATTGATTGAGCACTTCGGGAAGCTGGACATTACGGAGTACTACGGTGAGTTGCTGGCGAAAAATGCAGAAACCGCATTGAACGGTGCAACAAGTGCGTCTTATGCTGACGGAGTTATTACTACTGTTGGAGAAGGTTCTATTACTCTTGCATCTCCCTCTGTATTGCAAGAATCCGGAATTACAGGTATCGAGGCTTGGGTATGATAGTAGAAGGTGTAACGTTCAATGAAGACAGGGTAAAGAAAATGAAGAAGAGGGACTTCATAGATGCCCATAAGAACGTATTTTTTCTTGACCGCCCGCCCGAAGAAAGGGAGAAGACCCTTTCGTCCATCTATGACGATATAACATCCTCTAATGCACTCAAGCAAAAGAAGGATGATTATATATTGTAACTGTGTTGTGTATTCAATTAGGGGCGTTTATTCGCCCCTAAATTATATCTGTTATGGCGAATATTATTGAAGCAGAAGAAAATATCAGGCGTTTTGTTACAGGGTTCGAGCCGATGATACGAGATGTTATGGTAAAAAATAAAGAGGAAGTTTCGCAATACATCGTAGAGCAATTATGGTCTGGTATTAATGGCAATGATAAGCCATTACGCCCCACTTACCTCAATGACCCGTATTTCAACACCAAAGAAGCAGGACATTGGTACAAGAATGCCAAAGGCTATGCAGCTTTCAAGCAAAGGGTAGCCCCGCTTATGTATTCTTCATTAATAAATGCTCCGGTAAGTTCTAAGGGAACCCCAAATCTTGTGATAACAGGAGATTTTCACAATTCTATTACAGCTGTACCAACAGATAAGGGATTAAGGATTGAAAGTGTAGGAATAAGTTTTAGCAATGATATAGAAAAGAAATACGGTCAGGCAATTTACAAGGTCGGTTCTTATGCGAGAAAGGCATTCATGGAAAGGCATATAAAGCAAGGTATTGCGGATTATTTTAGAAAATTCGGTTTATAATGGGATGTGCGTGTGAAAACAAAAAGAGAATGGCAGATATAGCTAAGATGCGTTCTCTTGCAAGAAAAGCCGCAAAGATGGAGGGGAAAGTATATATCCTTTATGAGAAAGACGGGGTTTTCAATTTTTGCCCGAGAGGCGAAATGTTCAACGGGAAACTGATTGAATATGTTTGGTTCTGATATTAAAAATAGAACATTATTTTTTGTATAACCCCCGTAATTTTTCTCTCTTTAAATTGAAAAATATTAAAAACAGAACAAAAAATAGAACTTGTCCCTTTCTTATCCCGCCAGCCGTATTGCTGGCGGGGCATCGTAACGTGAACGTTGGTCGAAACCTCAACGTGCGTCTATGCTTGTTTATGTGGCAATATTATTCCTAACAGTTATCAAATCGCTATTTTCGTTTCTTTTATTCTGCCGAACATCTTGTAAATTTCCACTAACCAATAGATACAGTCCGGCTTTATTTCTTCCTCTATGCACCCGATTGTATGAATGGCATCTATTATTTTATTCTGCCATTCCTCACCACCGTCAAAATCTAAAGTAGGCTTCATAGCCTCGTACAACAGCATTGCTTTTTCCTCGGTTGATAATTCTTTCTTTTCCATGATGAATATTTGTTTAGTCTTAAATTATAGTATATAATGTAGGCTGTACGTCATTACTCCGTACCTCTTGCCGCAATCTATTATGTTATTGAATTATTTATAAGTAAAGCTTATGGTGCATTGCCCTACTGATTTCCCTTTACTGAACAAGTTAATGGAAATACCTTTGCCCATAAGGGGTGATTACAGCCTTTCTGTTGATGAATACCATTCCTTTTGCGGGTTGGGTTTTCTCTGCAACTTTCATCACTCCTAAAGACATTGACCTTTGGGTCGGCAGATTGTAACGTGCGCCTTTGCTCAACAGATACCCGCTCCACCGGAGCCATTCATACAAAGCGTTCTGCCCCTTTTTGAATAGCCCGTTTTGCTTCAATATATTTGCCATCTCGCCAATGGATATACAGTCCTCGGATTGCATGATGCAGTCCGCAAAGTCGGCTTTGGGCTGGAGTTTGGTAATTTTTGCGTCTTTCTGCTCGATTTGTTTCTGCTGTTCCTCAATTCGCTTGGCTTGGTCAGCGGCAAGTTGTAATGCTTCACTGAAAGACTGGGGTACTTTCGGCTTGCCTAATTCCAAT
This sequence comes from Bacteroides sp. 44_46, assembly GCF_001915465.1. Classification (NCBI taxonomy): domain Bacteria; kingdom Pseudomonadati; phylum Bacteroidota; class Bacteroidia; order Bacteroidales; family Bacteroidaceae; genus Bacteroides; species Bacteroides sp. 44_46. Next base: position 154,150 of record NZ_MNQO01000014.1, read on the forward strand.
GTTTCCAGCCTATCAATAATCTTTTCACGCAAAACAGCATCATATCCCGAAGCGAGAACAAGACAGCCTTTAGGGGTGAGATTAAAAAGAGGTCTTTTCTCACCTTTCTTGTCGGTGTATTCAACCGCCACAAAATTGTGGACGTTCACTCCTTGTTTAAGCAAGTTCCTGATGTCTCGTAAGATAGCATCATGCCTTTTGCCCGTAACCTCTGCAATTTCAAGAGAGGTCATTCCTTTTAAATTTGGAATTAGTTCATTCGTTGTGTCAAGCATATTATAACGAATTATGATAAAAAGAAACCCTCCGTAGGTGTGCTTGACACAACATACGCAGGGCATAGAAGTCGCAGATTGTTTCCTTTCTGCCACCTTAGAGGGTTTCCCAATATCTTGTACAAAATTTATTCGCTTTATTTTGCCCAAGAGTTATTATGTTGTATCAAGCACTGCAAAGGAAAGCATTTATTTCGATATGGCAAAGAAAAAAGATGGAAAAGTTAGTAAAGTATAAAAGAACTTGCATAAAAAAGAAAGTAGCCAAAGGTAACTGGCTACCAATGGCTACTTTTTGATACTTTATTTTTTACCATAGTGATACCTCATAGAGAGCACATAAACCGTGATTATTTCATCATTAACTGAATAGATAATGCGATGTTCCGAATTTATACGCCGAGACCATTTGCCGGACAAATCATATTTCAGAGATTCCGGTTTGCCTATTCCGGTATAAGGGTGTTTGGCTATATCTTCAAGCAGTGACAATATTTTATTTATTATAGCCCTATTACCGCTTCGTACAAAATATTGGTATTCTTCTTTTGCTTGTGCGGAAAGTGTTATTTTATACATGCAATCCGGTTTAAAAAGTCCGACATGCTTTCTCCCTCGTGTTGAGAAACGCAATTTCCATTCTTAATATCTTCTTCCCCTTTTCTGATAGCTTCCATCGTTGCCGGAGATTTCATTATATATTCAGTTTCTTTAATAGAGTTATATTCATCTAAAGATATGACAACAACGCTTTCATTGCCGGCACGGTGCACCAGCAATGGCTCACTGTCATTTATCACACCATCGAGATAGTGTTTAAGGTTGTTTCTTAGTTCTGAATAGTTGGCTGTTCTCATAATTTACTTGTTTTTATTGTTTTGCACAAAAATAGGTACTTATTTTTGTACTTACAAGAAATGGTGAATATATGAATTTAATTTAGACTAATTCTAAATAATTTTATATCTTTGCGTTATCATGTGATGTTGCATGACACCCAATATTAGGACTTATGGCAAACGAATATGTAATTACCGATGTAGTCGACAAAAAAGCCGTACAACAATTAAAGGAACTCCGTCTTGAATTTGATAGTACAAAAGGGTCTTATGTGGAGCTTGCTAAGGAGTTGGCGCAAGGAGTAAAAACTAATCCCAAAACATTTGATGAGCTTTCCCAAAAAGCACGTAATTATACCTCGCTGTTGGAGAAATTGAATAAGACGCAGGAAAATATGGCATCTATTCAGGCGAAACAACTTACCGTGCTACGTCAAGTATCCCAGCAACTAAATTCAATGTCATCTTTGCAAAAGTTAAATCTTTTGTTCGAACAGTTCGCCAAAAATATCAAGAATGCAAGTGATATGCTTGCCGGATTATCTTCCGCATCCAACCAGGTGTCTTCGGCGCAGGATAATGCGGCTAAAAGCACCCAAACAGCAAGTAATATAATGAGCCAGGCATCCACTCAATTGCAGGCGGCAAATATGAGCTATACCGCTATTATTGATACGGTACAAGCGTATGATGGCGAAGTTACTAAGTTAACGGCTGATACCATAGCCAATAAAGAGGCTATGAAAAAGATTGATGCAGATATTAAAGCTCTTGGAAAATCTTATAAAGACGGGGAAATTACTTTGTCTGAATATATAAGGCAGTCTTCGCTATTAAAACAGAGGCACACGGAACTGATGGCGCAAAATCAACAATATTCAGCTTTGATAAAAAATCATTCCACGGCAATTATTTCAGCTTCCGGCAGCTATTATGAAATGAATGCCGCCATGCTCGAATTGCAGAAGCGATATAAGGCCTTAAGTGAAGCTGACCGGGAAAGTAATATCGGAAAGAATTTAATAACTCAGGCCAACGCTTTAAACGATAAGTTAAAGGAAATTGACGCCAAATTTGGCAATTATCAGAGGAACGTGGGGAATTATGCATCTTTGTGGAACGGATTGAACGTACAGACACATCAATTATTACGAGAGCTACCATCTTTAACAATGAGTTTCAATCAGTTTTTCCTTGCTATTTCCAATAACTTACCCATGTTTGCGGATGAGCTTAAAAGAGCAAGTGAAGAGTTTAAGTCCTTGAAAGCGCAGGGTAAAGAAGCTGTTCCAGTTTGGAAACAGCTATTGGGGAGCTTGTTTTCTTGGCAGTCTGCGTTGGTAATAGGCATCACACTTCTGTCTGCATACGGGAATGAGGTTATTGGCTGGGTCGCAAGTTTGTTCAAGGGCAAAAAGGCGCTTGAAGAAACAACAAGCGCCTATAAACAATTGGAAGATGCTCGGAGAAAGGGAATTTCTGATAGCGTTAAGGAAAGAACAGAGCTGGATTTGTTATACAAAGCAGCGCAAGACACATCTCGGTCTATGGAAGAAAGAAATGAAGCGGTATCCGAATTGCAAAAAAAATACCCTTCTTATTTTGAGAATATGTCAAAGGAGTATATTTTGTTGGGAAAAGCAAATGATGAGTATATAAAACTTTCTAAATCTATAATAGCAACAGCAACCGCAAAAGCCAAGATGACAGAAATGGAAAATCTTTCTACAAAAGCATTGGATTTATCAATGAAAGCAGCGGGTAAACTAATGGAAATACAAAATGCAGAAGCCGAAACAGACTATGTAGACCCTTTTTCAGGGGAAATTATAAAATCTGCTGATAGAGTGTCCCATTTAAGAAAGGAATATGAAGGATTAACTAAAGAGTTGCGTGATGTATATTCTGCCCAAATAGCTATATCAAGAAGTATAAAAATTACAGATTATACAGGGGGGGATGATAAAGCTTATGAAGAGCAAAAAAGAAAAGCGGAAGAATACGCTGAATACATCAAGAGGATAACAGAGGACTTATCCAAATCCCGGATAGAATTGATTGCTGACGGTAGAGAAAGGGAGATAGCTGAAATCAACAAGGAGTATGAAGGCAAAATAAAAGAGATAAAAGGCAATTCCGAAAAAGAGACAGAACTTCGGAAAAACCTTGAAATACTTAAAAACAAGGCTATTGCGGAAGTAAACAACAAGTACGATAAGGAACTCCTTGAAATAGAAAAGACAAATCTTGAAAATCGATTAGCTTCCATTGGGGAAAACTCGAATGAAGAATTAGACAAAAGGCTTAATCTCCAAATACAACTCAATAATATGATGCGTGATGCGGAAATAAAGGATGCTGAAAAGAATGGAGAGGATGTTGTGGCGATACGCATGAAGTACATGCAACGGGAAAATTCTCTCATAATGAGAAATCTTCAAGAAAGGATTGGGTTGATTGAGGCAAGTACAGATAGGATTGTAGACAGGCAAGAGACGTCTTCATTAGAAGAAGCTAATATTGTAAAGAAGCAGTATGCGGAAGGCGAAATAAGTAAAGAGGATTACGAAAAGAAATTATATGATATTGGAGTTAAGTATTCTAAGGCACGTTTGCAGGCTCTTATAAAAGAAGTTGAATCAGAGATGTCATTACTTGACCCTGCTGATGAAAAATATCAGGATTTAGAAGATAGGTTAGCCAATCTGCAAGCGCAAATAGACGGAATAAGCTACGATGATGCAAATAAGAAGCGAGAGGAGTGGGCTGATAAATTCAAGGAAGGTTTATCAGAAATGAATAGCGCCGCAAGAGATTCTCTTGGTGAAACAGCTGGGATTTTTGAAGGGCTTTCCGATATAATTGCGGATGTTGCAGAAAACGGGAAATTAAGTTTTGAAGCTCTTTTAAAAAGTGTAGGGAAAATTGTTGACGGAATAACTTCGTTAATGACAGATATATACGATGCGAGAATTGAAAATATTGAAAAAGAACAGGACGCCAATGATGAAGCATACGATAAAGAGATAGAGCGCATAGAAGCTCTTGAAGAGAACGGGGCTATCTCCAAGGAAGAAGCAGAGCTTCGCAAGCGTGCAGCCGAGGATAAGACAGCTGCTAAAAATGAGGAACTTGAAAAGAAAAAGGCCGCATTACAAGAAAAACAAGCAAGATGGGATAAAGCCAATTCTATTGTTCAGGCGGGAATAGCTACAGCCTTAGCTATAACAAAGGCTTTGCCTAATTTAGTCCTTGCTGCTTTAGTTGGTGCTATGGGAGCCGCACAAGTTGCCATTATAGCCGCCCAGCCTATCCCCAAATACGCCAAAGGAACAAAAGACCACCCCGGCGGCTTGGCTATTGTCGGTGACGGTGGCAAGAAAGAGGGGATTGTTACTGATAACGGGCTTTTTATCACTCCTGATAAGCCGACTTTGGTAGACCTTCCGGCGCATGCACAGGTAATCCCTGATTTGTCATATATCTATGACCGCAGAGGGCTTACATCTGATTACGGATTATTGGAGCAACGACTAAAAAATATGAGAGAAGAAGGAATTGTAGTCAATGTAAGCAATGATTACAGCCGACTTGAAAAGAAGATGGAAAGCAATACCAAACAATTGCAAAGCATCGGAAGAATGATGAAAAAAGCCAATCAACGTGCGGATTATAATTGGATTTCAAATAGAGTATAAGATATGATATATAATGATTTGGATAAAATATGCCTTTCCCGTTTTATAGACATATTCTTGGGAGACATTGATAAAGTGGTGCAAGGTGGTAAATATAGTACTAAAGAGAAGATTTTAGCCGCCGAGAAACTGTGTAACGAATATCTGTCAATAGTCGGCGGAAAATCTACAATTTTCTTGATAAGCCGGAGAAACGAAATTCTTAAAATTCAAATTCGATTAAACTGCCTTGCTGTATGCGAAGGGCTGATTTTATCAGGTGATTGGAGTGATGTTGTAGATGTTATGTCTACTTTAGGCTATAAGTTCAAAGAGGACGAACACGACAAGATAAGAAACCGGATAAGCAGCGTTTCCGCCTCTGATAAATATCGCCTTGTAAAATTAGCTGAAACATCTTCCGATATGGGGAAAACAAAAATGGATAGGGAATACTTTACCAAAGAACGTGTTTCGTTGATGTCTTATGTAAAAATGCACATTGACGAGAGTACGTTTTCTGCTAAAGAATATGCCTATATGGTTAGGCGTATGTGTGATGATATAGATGCTATGATACGTTCAACTTCAAAAAAGAAATAAGTATGTATTACAGATGTGAGTTATTGGTAAACGGAATGGCGTATGATGCTACGAATGAACTTGTAAATTGGGCTGATGTGGAAATGTCGTTCAAAAGAGGAGACTATGACGGGGTAGTCCGCAGTTTTTCCACAAAATTTGAGTTTGCTAACGGGGCTTTTTCATTGTTGCTGAAAGAATATCTGGAGCAGTATTTAAATTCTTCCGCCACAATAGTGTTCTATATACGTAATAACTCATGGCTTCTCAACGAAAAGTTCAGATGTGCGCTTGACTTCTCTACATTCACATATAGCAATACAACGTGCGAAATAAATGCCGTTGATAACAGCCTCGCAAGCTTGATTAAGTCCAAGAAAGGTACGCAGTATGAATATCCGGTTAGTGAATTGAAAGATAGTACCCCTCTTTACTATGATAGGTTGGAAATGACAAGCCATATAGAATGGCTTATACCCAGCCAAAGCGACAGTAGTGATATTGTCTATGATTTTACGGCAAGTAACGGGAAAGATTTTTATATGGTTCCGCTTTATATAAAAGGAAATCCGGAAATTGCCGTTAAAAACATAATAGAAGTTGATGATGTGGAATATGAGAAGATAACAGAAAAAGAGAATGAACTCAGTGTAAAAAATAAATTTCCTTATTTCTTTGATAATATATCCGCAAGGCCGCTGACTGTTTCCGTTAAGTGTAAATTTGATATAGCGCATCGATTGTTCGTATCAGAATTGGTATTACATAAAATAGATAAAAGCGGAAATCACACAAATGTATACAATCTCTCTCTTCCTGATAGAAACCCGACTGTACATACTGTTGATATAGACAAGACGGTTACATTGGAACCGGGAGAAAAATTATCCTTATTTTTCCATGCGGTAAAAACGACTACCGGCGGGAATGTAACCGTGACCTTATCCAACATGACTATTCCAATGACGATAGAATTTATTGCAAGGGATAAGCCGATAGATGTGGATGTAATTAAGCCTGTTACTTTATTAAACAGATTGCTTCGGTCTATAAACAACGATAAGGAGGGTGTCATAGGAGAAATAGCTGTGCCCGATAATCCCAATTTATATATCGGTATAAACAACGCATTGATTGTTCCGGCAGAAAGTATAAGAGGGTTGGAAAAAGCAAAGGTATATACCTCATACACGAAATTTGCAAATTGGATGAGTGCCGTTTTCGGGTTTGTGCCTGTAATCGGTGAGAACAAGGTTACATTTGTGCCTCGTGATACCCTATTTCAAGACAGGGAAGTTAAAGATTTAGGGGATGCTGTTACAGACTTTTCATATAATGTAGATTCATCAATGGTTTATTCAAGGGTAAAAGTCGGATATGACAAGCAGGATTATGATAGCGTAAATGGGCGTGATGAGTTTCATTTTACAAATGAATACACTACGGGAGTTACACTGACTGATAATGTTTTTGAGATGATAAGCCCTTACCGTGCAGATGCATACGGATTTGAGTTCCTTGCTGCAAAACAGGGAGAAAAGACTACCGATAGCGACAGTGATAACGACGTGTTCTTTGTAGGAGCTTTACTTAGCGATTCAAAGTACAAGCTTATTCGGTGGAACGTTTCAGGGGTTATATCGCCTTCCACTATGTTTAACGTTATGTATGCGCCTTTCTATATGATTGATGCCAATAAAGGTTTTTTAGCTGCATTTGCCCAGACACTCAATTTCGCTTCATCTGACGGGAATAGCGATGTCTCGTTCAATGGGGAGAGCGTGAAAGACGATTTTGTATTAGGCAGCAGATTATTCTCGGTGGGTGAATTGTCCGTTGAAACTGGCGATTTGGAAACTCCTTCCGACTTATCCGGCTATATTCGGGTAGAGAAGAACGGGCATATTTATAAAGGTTATGTAAAAAGTGCAAGCTATAACTACGGCAGACCGGAAGCGGTAAAATATATTTTGATAGTAAAGGATGTGAATTGATTATTTTTAAAATAATTATTTGGAATTAGTCTAAATAGTGTGTATATTTGCGCAAGATGTGTGAAGTTACACGTCACTGTAAAAAGGACGAAAAGACATGGTAAAAGTTGGTGATGTTTGCCCTCTTTTTTTCTCACCTATAAAATATGAGTTTGGGCTTGATATGGACTATATTCAGAAGTTTCATTCTTCTGACAAAATCCATATACAAGTGTTTACTAATGCTTCAGAGGAAGTGTCTGTAATTCTAAATAATAACATAACTAAAAAATCCACACCTATACCCCTTTTAATATACAATCATAATGATAATAATGTAGTGCATTATGCCATTCTCCAAAATTTGGAAGATGGTGAATATACAGTTACAATTAATGAGGATACATCGGAACCTTTTATGGTAGAATCTTCTGACATTCTATTAAGGGAAACAACTCTTATTCGTTATTCTCACAAGAATAATAATTCTGGTCTTGATAATATATTTTGGATAAACGATATTCAACAAATATTCAATTTTCGTTTGGAAGCGGGAATTAAGCCATCTGATTATTCTGCACAAGTGGATAATGAGCAATACCGTAATCAAAAACAAGAGATAGAAGAATTATACGCAATACCCTATGATGTGTATAAACTTACAATAGGAGATTCAAAAGGCGTACCTTATTGGTTTTCAAGACATATCAACCGTATTCTATGTCTTTCAATGGTGGAAATTAATGGCACAAAGTACGTTCGTTCGGGTAACTCAACTCCCGACGATGAAAAAGAAACAGTAAATGTAGACAGTCAGCTATTCATATACAAAGTATCTATTGAGCCGAAAAACAACGATATAGCGGGTATCGGCGGCTCTCCTGAAGCTGGCTCTTCCGCCTCTTTCCCTGCATTTCTGATAGACCATGCCAAAGATGGGGAAATGTTACAATTCAGTGCGGAGAAAGCCGCATTTACTAATGTTGATAAAGTTGAAGTATGAAAAAGCGGGTTAGTAAAATATTGTGGTTTGGTGACGCACTTGATGAAAACCATCAGGCGATACCCCCTGCTTTATCTCCGAGTGACGAAGAGCATCTGCAAGGGTTAAATCTTGGGGAAATATATATCTGTGTTGCAGATGCCGACCCTGCATTGTTTATCAGAACTTCTGCCGACCGGATTGTCTACTTTAAGGCTCTTGATATAGAGGCTCTATCAAAGTTCTTTATAAGAAAGGACAGGCCAGACGAAGCAGGATTTTTAATAAAGTTCTTAGGTGGATTGTTCTCAGACTACATCCAGTCCATGAACTTTTCTTCCGGTGCACTCGGCGAAGGCTTTGTTATCAAAGTAGACAGCAAGACGGGCAAATCCTATATCGAGGTGGACGAACTCTTTGTGCGTATCAAAGCGATGTTCTCCGAGTTGGAGATAAAGAAGCTTTCCTATGCAGGCGGAAACTACATGTTCACCGCTGCCGGAATGAAATGCGGCAAAGTTGAGGAACACGAGGATTTTTGGCGTTGCTATTTGTTGGTTGACGATGGTGAAACGGCTATTGAAAACCCGTTCAATGAAGGCGACCAGGTACGGTTTCAAGACTTCAATATCAAGCCGGGTGTCTACGAGAATGTATCCAACCGTTACTATTGGCGCCTATGCGTAGGTGTCGGCGAGGATTATATAGACCTTAGCAAAACGGACTGTGACGCCAACAGTGACACACCGCAAGAAGGCGACAGTCTTGTACAGCTCGGTAACCGCACAGACAAGAAGCGTCAGAACGCAATCACCTTGTCTGTGTATGGCGATGATGCGCCAAGTATTCATCAATACGCCGGAATAGATTCCTATTCAATGGCGGGCAAGGAAGTGACGGTTATCAGTCCGCAAGGTAACAAGTTCATGGGTGACTTTATTTTGAAGACCGGCATAAATATTATGACCCAGTTCAAGATATTGGAAGACCTTATTTATTCGGAAATCTCCAAAGTGCTTGACGAAATACAGGCAGAGGATAACTACCTGTACAACTCGGCATTCGCATCCAATACGAACGGTTGGGAAGCGAAGAACGACATTCACTTTTTCACTGTAAACGGAAAATTCTTATTGGTGAATGGAAAGTTCTACTCCCGTAAGGATGCTATGGTTGCCATTATCAGGGACGAAGATAGAAACGTGCTTCGCATACTTTCTTCCGGCATAAAACAATCCAATGCTGATTTAGCCAATAAGCCGACTTATGAGGAAGGAGAAGAACCGAGAAAGTTCTTTATCTCCTTTAAATACAAGGTGATTACAGCAGGAACTCTTACGATAGGCTTTCCCGGTCAGAGCCTGCATTTCACCGAACAGCTCGAACCGGGTGAAGAATATACAATAAAGGAGTATTCCGGCACATGGGACGGAACGGGCGATTTTGAGTTGAAGTTTACGGGGGATATATACATACACTCGTTGGCTCTTGCCGAAAACGCATTCGAGGATTTATATACAAAATTGAGTTCCGAAATAAAGCAGACAGCGGAAAGTATCAGGTTGGAAGTAAAAGAACTCTCGGAAAGCAACAATCAAAGGTTCTCACAGATTGAGCAGCGGGCTGATAGCATTGAATTGTCTGTTACAAAAATAGAGGAAGATGTAACGCAGTTGGGGCTGGACATCAATGGGGTTACCGATGAACTTAAATTATATGTCAAAAAAGACGGATTAGGTTCAGAAATCAATGTGGCACTTGATAATATTTCCGTGGTTTCCAAAAACATATACTTTACCGGAGATATATCCGCCAACGGGAATGTGTCTATTCAGGCAGACGGGACAATAAAAGCTATTGGTGGAGAGTTTAGCGGGGAGTTGAAAGGGGCTACCGGAGAATTTAACGGAAAAGTGTCTATTGCAAATAATAAAATTTTATTAGACAGCGATGGAAGCGGACATCTTGCTAATGGGAATATTAATTGGAATAAAGATGGAAATTTAAATATATCAGGCTCTTTTAGTACTAATAATTCCGGTGGGAATAGGCGCATATTTATAGGGGACGATTACAATGAAAGTATTGGTAGTAATGAGGGGGTAATAAAAATGTATAATGACAGAAGCGAGACTGTATTCACCCTCAGCTCATCTACAAGTAACCATGCCATGATTTCTATGTTTGGAGACGACTCTTTTAAAAATGTGTTTATCCAGCCCGGAAGCATATATGTAGGTAGTCCGACCCAATCCGATGGCTACTCATATGAAACGGAAGTAACTGGGAAAGGAATAAGATTGTACAGAAGTGGAGTTCTAATGAAAGAATTTAAAATTTAAATTAAATCGTTATGAAAAAGATAAACTTTGAAAAGATGCTTGTAGCAATGGACGTAGCGCGTAAGCATTGCATAAACAGAGATTATAGAGAAGATTTTGCGAACGCAATATGGCAGAGCAACTTCGGTATCGCCGCCTTTGTGCTTGCAGAGAAAATATACAAGTCAGAGGGAGAAACGGAATATGACGAGAAAGAGGTGAAGATTATACAGCAGGTAGCTAACCGACTCCCGCCTTTCTTCATTGACGCGCTCAATCGTGCTATCAACAATCAACCGGAAGAAGTAACCGATAAACAGGAATAATTATGGCTTGGACAGAACAGGATTATCAAGAAATAGTTGCCCGTCTTATGGCTGAATCCATAGGGGTTAATGAAGTGCCGGATGCGGGAAGCACGGATGACATATCATCTCTTCCGGCCTATCAACCGGCAAACGGAACAGAAGTGCCTACCGTAGTAAAAGCATCTCTTGAATTGTTGGTTGCTCCTGCTTTGGATGCTGCCGATAAGGCAAACGAAGCCGCCGATAAAGCAGAAAGTAATGCCACCGCAGCACAGACAGCCGCAAATACCGCTAATGAGAAAGCAGAACTGGCGGCACAAGCTGCGTCCGATGTCAACGCAGCTAAAGAAGGAGCAGAAACGGCTGCTCAATCCGCAAATACCGCTGCATCTAATGCCAACGACACCGCGGAACATCCTACCTATATCGGACAAGACCACTATGTCTACAAATGGAACAAGACCGCCCAAGCATACGACAAGACAGACATCTACACCAAAGGCGATGCTTTCTCTATCAAGAAGGTATATGCTTCAGTTGCTAACATGGAAGCTGATAAGAACAATCCGGATATTACAGAAGGTGATTTTGTATTGGTGAATACGGGTGATGTTGAAGACCCCGACAATGCAAAATTGTATGTCAAGGCTGATGGTGACTTTGAGTTCCTTGTCGATATGTCCGGCGCTATCGGCTTCACGGGTAAGACACCTCAATTCTCAATGGGGACGGTTACTACGCTTGAAGCAGGGGCATCCGCTACAGCCACGGTGTCAAGTGACGGAACGGATGAAGGCGGAAACCCGAAATACAAGCTGAATTTCGCCATTCCGCGCGGTAATCCCGGTGCTCCTTTCCGTGTAGCCGGTGAATACACTACCTTGGAAGCCTTGAAATCCGCTGTTCCCGATGGTTCGGCAGTTGACGGGTTCATGGCTGTAGGTACTGAAGCTCCTTACGATTACTACGCATGGGTGAACGGTGACTGGGCTAATCAAGGGAAGATAGCGGGCGGCGGTTCGGGGAACGTGGTAGTTATTCCTGCTGCTGCGATGAGCCTAAGCGACCAAGCAACATCCGATGAGATATTTAATGCTTTTGGTGGGAAAGACGCTTTCATGGATATATGTCAGAGCATCGTCAATAAAGATACTGTATGTGTTGTAGCAGACATCCCCGAAGAATCAGGGATGAAACTTGTATATATTCCAGTAATGGCGGTGGCTACCTATACGGATGCTAATAATGCTAATTTTATGATGGCAATTATTACAGAAACGACTTTCCAATTAATTGTAACAGTCACGGATGGAATTGCTACCCAATCGTCTCAGGTTTTAAATCATATTTACGAAGCCCCCTCTGACGGTAACGTCTACGGTCGTAAAAATAAAGATTGGGTGAAAGTTCCCGAAAACTCAAATGTCATTATCCTGCCGAAAGAAATACTTGACTTGACAGGTAGTTCCTCCTCAGAGGAGATATTAGCTGCATTTGGCGGTATAGATAAATACAAGGATTTGCTTGAAAAATTGAGCACAAATAATTGCTTGGTACAGATTGGAGAACCGTCATTAGGCTCATTAAGACATATCTATACTCTTGTAGAATATGCTGTCAATTTCGCTTCAAACAAACAATCGGGAACGTTATCTTTAAATATCTACAACGAAGAGCAGCAGTTAAGAAGACTTCATTTCTATTTGGAGAACAACGGCACTACAGCCCGTTGTGGCGAGGCAAGCACTTTCCAGCTCGTCAGGGACACCGACGTCCTCACCAAGACCAACACTTCATCATTCACCCCTACGCAGCCTTATCATCCGGCGACGAAGAAGTATGTGGATGATAGTATAAAAGAAAGCCTTTACTATGTAAATAATGACAAATTCCTTAGCTATTTCATAACACCTGCATATCG
>NZ_MNQO01000011.1:0-38693 GCF_001915465.1 Bacteroides sp. 44_46
ATAATGGGGCGTATCGGAAGTTTTTACCGATTTCTTACTCTTTTTAATTTTCCCCTCTTTTATCAATCGTCCTTTTTCAGCCTTGATTCGTTCAAGCAATACAGATGCAGGCTCATCGTTTGGGTCTTGCGGAACGAGTTTGCCACGAATAGCGAGGTCGAGTATCTTTTGACGTAATTTCTTTGTATCCATACCGATTAGTCTTTATCTAAGAAAAGGTTGCAAAACTCATTTAGTTGTTGTTGCATACGCTCCTGTGGAATGAGGATACGTTTGTATTCTGCTATCATTGTTGGACTCATGCTTCTGCTCATTGCGTATTCCACCACTACCTTGTCGGCTTCCGGGCAAAGGATAATGCCGATAGAAGGGTTTTCGTTAGAACGCTTTACATCTCTGTCGAGTGCTTCCAAATAAAATTCCAACTGACCGAGGTCGTGCGGATGGAATTTTGTCTTTTTCAATTCTACAGCTACCAATGCTTGTAAGCCACGATGGAAGAACAGCAAATCAGCCTTAAATGTAGATGCACCTATATTGAGACGATACTCTTGGTCCATAAAGATAAAGTCCTTTCCAAGCTCAAGAATAAACTGCTTCATGTGTTCTACCAAGCCTTTTCTAAGTTTGGATTCGCTATGTTTCTTAGGCAAGTTCAAGAAATCAACGAACAATGTGTCCTTAAACATTATAGGGGCATTGGGGTAAGCACCAAGTAAGCCTTTCGACATATTGTCTTTACTGCTCAATAAAGCTGTATATGTTTGATTCGATATACAACGCTGAAGTTCTCGCTTCACTAAATGTTCTTTATTGGCATAGAGTATATAGAACATCCGCTCTTCATTACTTTGGCATCGGCAAAGAATCTCTATATGATTGGTCAATGTGGTCAACTCCAATATTTTGGGCATCTGTCCAAATGTTGAATGGATAATTTGGGCAGATGTTGGCTGCACAATTACAGCCACCTCTTGTGTAGGTTGGCTTGCTTTTATTTGTGCAGTTCTTGGCTGCACAAATTCAGCGTTCAAATACTTCTCTACAGTGGAACTGAATGTTTCCGATGAATATTCATCATAGAACATCACCATATTGTAAATGCTTCTCCGACTATAGCCCTTGATGTCTGGACGCTGGGAACGGATATATTCGGATAACTGCGTTACAACCTTGCTTCCCCATTCCTCGCTTTTCAATTTGGCTGATACATATCCACCAACATACCACGCTGTAAACAATAGTTCGTTATTTACGGCTCTTGAAGCACGACCTTTATGTTGGAGAATGATGTCTATAACTTCTCCAAATTGCTGTTCCATTGATATGATTATCTTATTGTTTTCCATGCACTCAATCTTCATTTATGTTTGCGAGCAATTTTTCAAGTTCAGCTACAGCCACACTTATCGTTTGGCTTTTATTTTTAATGTCTACCATCAATTCTGCCAATGAACGGTCGTCCACCTCACCGCCTTGTTTTATCCATGTGATGTCGAGGCTTGTTTTGTCTCTGGCAATGATCTCATCTACCGAGTATTTGCGCCAACGCCCTTGCGGATTATTTTCTGCATCGTAGGTTTCTACCCGATTATTGTAGCAGGAGACAAAATCATCTAAATGATGGCGTTCCAGTTTATTGGTGGCAAGCGTGTGCTTTACATCGGTACGATAATCATAAAACCATATTTCTTTGGTAGGTTGCCCTTTGCTGAAAAACAGCACATTGGCTTTTACACCTTGGGCATAGAAGATGCCTGTGGGTAAACGTAATATAGTATGCAGATTGAAATCTTGCAATAAGCGTTTACGGATTGTTTCACCAGCTCCGGCTTCAAAGAGAACATTGTCAGGAAGCACCACGGCAGCACGTCCTCCGGTTTTGAGCATAAGCATCATGTGCTGGAGGAAGTTCAACTGGTTGTTCTTGGTTTCTACATAGAAATCCGGACGGTTGATGTCCACAGAACCAGCAGGGCGAGTTCCAAAAGGTGGATTGGCGAGTATCACATCAACAAGGGTTGATGGCTCTTTTTCCAAAGAGTCCTCACACACAATCGGACTACGGTCTGTGCCTATACCATGTAAATAGAGATTCATGGAAGCAAGTGTTACTACTAAAGGCGTATTATCCACACCATGCAAAGCTTTGTCACGCAAAAAATCACGCTTTTCTTTACTTGCAGACTGCCCTTTCATATAATCATAAGCAGTAAGCAGGAATCCACCTGTACCGCAAGCGGGGTCACAAACGGTTTCGCCCATTTGCGGATTGATGCAATCCACCATCGCTTGGATTAGCGGACGTGGCGTAAAATATTGTCCGGCACCACTTTTCTTGTCTTGTCCGTTCTTTTCAAGAATACTCTCGTAGATAGCACCTTTCACATCACCATCCATGATGAGCCATTGCTCTTCATTTATCATAGTGATAACCTTTTTCAGATAAACAGGCTTGTCTATCTTGTTTTGTGCTTTGGTGTAAATAGTGCCTATTAAATTGTCCTGCTCGCTAAGCAGTTTAAGTGTTTCTTCGTATTGCCTGACTAGTTCTAATCCATCAAGAAAAATCAAATCGTTCCATTGATACCCAGTTGGAATTGCCGATTCCTCTCCGAACATTTCTACATTCTCGGTATCCATCTTCAAAAACAAAAGATAGGTCAGTTGGGTGATATAATCGGTAAATCCAACACCTTGTCCGGCAAGAGTTGTTGCCAGATTCCAGACTTTTTTGGTGAGCGATTGCTCTGTTGCGTTATTTGTTACCATAATTTATGCTGCTTTTCTTAATACTACAAATGTATAAAGCGACCGAAGTGCTTCATCTGCTTTCTGCATATTACCAAACGCCCGAATCATTTGGGCTGCATGGGTTGCATCATCTTCACGAATATCTCTGACGGTACAAGCTCCGTTAGAAGCTATGTAATCCACTATACGACTGATTACTTCACGCTGCTTGTCGGTTATTTCACGTTGATTTTGCCCTAGCCATAGATTGAAATATTGCTTGGATGTAGTGACTACACTGTCCAACCTCTCAATTTGGCGGAAAGCAAAGCGTACCAGTTGTATGATGTTTGTCAAAGCATCACTTTCTTCTTTTGTTGTAGAACGCTTTACTTTGCCCGGAGAAAGAATGGCATACGAATTCCAAATTTGTTTTGGAGCAAAATGATTGTTTGCCATTTTGAGTTTATGTTCCAAATCTTTCAACATTGAATAAGTTATCGGTTCGCCTTCATTGTTATAGATGATACGAAGAGCCTCTATCTCATCGTAGTATTCTTTACAAAACTCCTCAAATGCCTCTGTCGTGTTTTTAGCATCCTCAATGGAGAACCCTTTTGATATAAGCGTATCTTCTCCTGGCATTAGCGTATTGACAAATCCAGCTGCAAGAATGAGTAAAAACCTCCGTGCATCGGCATGATTAGCAAGTGGGGAAACCAATCCTTTGCGCTCCAAATTAGGTTCTTCGGTGTTAACAAACGGTGGAAGAGTACTTTTTTCAAGCGCATCGTATATTCTGGCAGAAAGTTCTTTCATATCATCATGAGACAAACGAGTAAATTCTTTTCGCTGCGAGTCATCCGCTTTATTGTAGATTCGGGCAAGCGTAGCTGCAAGCTGTTTGAGATATTCGTCAGGAATATAACCATGACTGATACGCTCTAAAAGTTCCTTTAGAGTGATAGTCTTTGTTGTTGGATCGTCATCTATGGGTTTCACCGTTTTCATACTTTCCGTTACACCTACTGCATCAACCAAATAGAAACAATCTTTACTGAAGGCATTCGGAGTGACATTACGCAATTGCTCATCGCCAATAGTACGCACTCCACGCCCTTTCATCTGAATATACAAAGGCAATGATTCCACATCACGCATGAACATTACCACTTCCAACGGTTTCACATCTGTTCCGGTAGCAACCAGCGTACAAGTCACGGCAATGCGGAAATCTTTGTCATTGCGGAATTGGCGTATCAGTTCATTGCTATCACCTGCCGAATAAGTAATTTTCTGTACGAAGCGATCGTCAGTTCTCCCAAATACCTCTTTAGCAATCTGCACTATATTGGTAGCATGGGCTTCATTGAGAGCAAATATCAATGTTTTGGGCAAATAATCAATATTCGGCTCACGTTGTGGATCGTTGAACAATTCGGTGTAAACAGCATCTCGATAAGTTGAAAGAATTAACTTTATCTGTGCCGGATTGATGACACTCCGATTAAGTTCTTTGTTTGTGTAGGTTTTGGTTTCTTTGCTACTCACCATCTTAACCTCACCGGTGTATCGCGTTTCTTCTTTGAATTTCTCACCCTCTAATATAGCACCACCTGTTTCTGTAACCTGTGTTTTTATTCTGTACACCCGACAATCCACATTCACGCCGTCGACGATACTCTTTTCCAATGTATAGTTAACAATAATATTGTAGTTGAAGAATTTCTTTGTTTCTTCAATCGGGGTTGCAGTCAAACCGACCAATCTTGCCGTATCGAAATATTCCAGTACTTTACGCCAATTTCCATAAATAGAACGGTGACATTCATCTATGATAATCATATCAAAGTAGTCGTGTGGTAAGTTCGGATTGGGTGGCAAGGTTACTTCTTCTATCGGTTCGTTCTCGTCATCATCCTCATTATCCCCAATATCTTCTCCTGTCAAAAAGGAGAACAGACGTTGTATTGTCGAAATAACTACGTTACTATCAGAAGGAATGTAAGAAGAGCGAAGGCGATTGACCGTAAAAATAGTATTGAAAGCATCTCCGTTTTCGGTCAATCGAAAAGTACCGAACTCCCCTTCAGCTTGCTTACCCAGATTATTTCGGTCAACAAGGAATAACACTCTGCGCATTGAAGTATAAGAAAGCATTCGGTAGGCAGTGAGACAAGCTGTATATGTTTTACCTGCTCCGGTGGCAAGAACCATCAATGCTCGATTTTGCCCACTACGGAAACTCTTTTCAAGTTCTGTTACCGCCTCGTATTGACAATCACGAAGCCCTTTCTTTTTCAATGTCGGTAGTCCTGCAAATGTATCTTCAATTCCTAACTTCTTAACCAACTCATGTGGCGTAGGGATAGACATTATCTGCTTGAAATATGAATCTTGTTCACGGAAATCGCAAAAATATAAATCTTTACCATTTGAAGTAAAAATGAAAGGCAATGGCTTTTGATAAGTTTGATAGATATTAGGAATATTTCGGGCATATAAGGTAGCCTGTTCACATACTTTATTGGAGAAAGCGTCTATATCTTCCCTTTTTGCTTCAAGTACCCCAACTGCCTTTCCGTTAACAAACAGAAAATAATCAGCTTCAAGATTACCTTTTAGTAGCCCCTCTCTTATAGCAACTGCTGTACAAGTTGGTTCGTAGTCTTCTCTATCAACCACTTTCCAACCTGCATCGGCAAACCATTGGTCAATCTTTATTCTCGCTTTTTCTTCAGGTGTCATATATTCCTATATTTTTGTATTATCAGAAGTTAATAGCATTATTCGTCATTCGTGTTTATGGGACTATTTATTGTTGAGACAACATGAATGTCTTGTATTCACGGACTATCAATTTTTTTATATCGAATTCAAGTAAGTCTGAAATCTTTAAAAGGCAAGCCAAGTTAGGTTGCGAAGTATTGGTGCGCCATTTTGAAACAGTTGATGGATTTACATTCAGTTACTCTGATAACCACTTACTTGTTCGTTTCTTTTCGCATAAGACGATCTTCAGTCTGTTTATATCTTTCATATCATCCTTTTATAATGAGCGAAGATAGTAATTTTATTTCATTTATTTTTCATAGCTGAGGTATTTCGATAAGATATTCTTGCCGATTTCAATCTTATGCTTTCCTGTGGTTGTACGCAGATTCTTTCTAACGGTGTCAAATGTGGAGTTGGTATACTATTCGGCAAATGTAGCCATTACAAATGAGGTGGTCATATCTCTACCTATATTATATTTGGAAAGCAATATTCTAAGCAAAGTTTTTCAAAGAGATTTGAGTGGGGAAGGTGCGCTTCTTGATATGAATTTCGGTCACAGAAAGCACTTGGCGGTTAGTTACAAAATAGTGAACAGATTCGCAAATTTGGTCAATCTCTGTTTCGTCCAGGTCAAAACATTTAAATGTATCTCGTGTGTATCTCAGGATGGCATTTAACTTTGCATCTTCTTCCTTTTCTCTTTGGTGTTGGTATTGTTGTTGCTCATGCTGGTATTCAGTATGAATTATCTTTGAGGAAGTCAAATAAGTATCAGTAAATAACGATGATTAAGAATATAAATAGGTTGTAACTCAGTAAGTTACGCCCTATTTGTATTCTCTACAAAGAAAGCCCCAAGTCTGCTAAAAGGACAGCTGTTTCCGGTTCATTCTTTTCTGCGTCTTTGGGTTTCCATGCCATTACAAATCGCACGGATGCGGATTTTACTTTATAACCTCTTTCTTCCCACTCAGACAATATGCCCTGCATTTTTGATGATAGCTTTGCCACAGGTCTATCGGTCAATGAGCTGTACAAAAAGAAATTACTGTAAGTCAATGAATCTCCCCCTCTCAATGCCAAGACCTCTTGTTTTCGTTCTTTGAAGAAGTCCAAATAAACATCTTTATGAGAGAGCTGTAATACGATTTCTTCAGGCATATCATATTGTTGTTGGTCGATAAAATATCGGTCTGTACTTAAATGATTGAAGTAATCGCCATTCGTATGTATAAACAGCCGGTTTTTCGCGCGGGTTATTCCTACATAATATCGACGCATCAGATGGGAGTCCTTTATATAACCGTCGGATACGAGCATATACACGTCGTCAAACTCTCTGCCTTTGGCTTTATGAATGGTCGATACCACGACATCGGCTCCTGATATGTCGCAAAAGTCTTCCACTGACGACTCAAATACAAATTCTTTGAAGTCACTGAAATATTTTGTCTTGTTGGTTTGTTCAAACTGCTCCACACACTGCTTTACATACATCAAACTTTGACTTCTGTCATAAGCGGAGAAGGTTGCACATTTGGCTTCCTCCCACAGTTCTTCTGTAATTAGTGGTGTGTTGATCCGTTTGTTTATATACCTCAGGAAAAATCTCATTTCGGCCATGTTCCAAAAGCGGAGGCCGTCCATTGATTGTATAAGTTTGCTGCTCACACCTTGCTTTCGTAAGAGCCCCATCAGGATAACAGCCTCTTCGTTTGTTTGGGTGAGTATACACGATGTGCCTTTGTCTTTGTGTCGGAGTAAGTTTTCGACAAGCGGCTGGTACATATACTTTGATTGATGGCGTGTCACTTCCACCCGGCCTTCCTCTTCTCTCATGGAGATGATGGGCGTACTTTTTATCCGTTTATCAATGTTTTTCAGAAATTCGTTGGCAAAATTCACCGGGTGGTGCGCACTGCGGTAATTCTCGGTCATTTCGACAAATGTACTTCCGTTTTCTTGTGCCAGCCGATACATATAACTTGAATCGGAGCCGCGGAATTCATAGATGTTTTGGTCATCGTCTCCCACCGCTATCACACGCATTTCCTCGTTGTTAGCCATCAGAGCCTTTACAAGTGCGTGTTCTTCGGTTCCCATATCCTGAGCCTCGTCTATGACCAGCACTGTCTTGCCGATTTTATTTGGTTCTACTTCTCCTTGGTATATCATATCGGCAGCTTTTGCAACGACATTTTTGGATTCTTCAAGATTTCCTATCCGTCCCAGAAGGTCGAAACAATAGGAATGGAATGTTTTTATTTCGACAAAATGGGCGGCGTTGCCTATCAACTCCATGAGCCTTTGTTTGAATTCCGTTGCGGCTGCTCTTGAAAACGTCAGCATCAGAAGCTGTTCGTGTTTTACATCTTCAAGTAGCAGAAGCGAGGCCAGTTTGTGGACCAATACCCGTGTTTTTCCACTACCGGGACCGGCTGCCACCACAATGCAACGTGAGTCCTTATCGGAAATAATTTCCATCTGCCGTTTGGATAATCGCCCAAACAATTGATTGTATTTCTGTGGCGTTAAGTTGCGCTGTATCTCGCTTACTCTGTCTCCTTTGAAGTATTTTGTGACAAACTTCTTGTAGTCCATTTGGAAATAGTCTTGAACATATTGCAAGGCCGCATGGTAATTTCTCACCATCAGATTGGCATATTCGCCTACAATATGTACTTGCTGAATTTTCAACTTGTAGAATTCGTTGAGCATCCGGTAGTCGTCTTGCTTATATCGCGATTTGTTGTCCTTTATTCTTTGGATATTCATGGCATTATAAAGTACCAAGAAACCACCTTCAAGTTTTAACGCGCCAATTTTGGACAAGTACAGAAGCGCTTCTTCCACGTCTTCCAGCTGAATGTCGTCAAGTCCTCCGAATAGGGATTGAGAACTTGATTTTATCCGGTCTAAAAGTTCTACTACGGAGAACTGAATAGCTTTGCCCGGTACATTTTCCTTTTCTGCATCTGAAGCTGATTTGTATAGCCATTCCACGGTAAAACGGCTTATTTCCAATCGTTTCTCAAAGCGCCTGATGGTAGATTCCAGGTCTGCCTGGCGCCTTATTTCCATATTATGGGCCGCATCCTCTTTCTTACGTATATATCCCTTGACGGTAAGGAAATAGAGCAGCGTCCGGATGTCTTTTTCTTTGGATGTATTGATTCCGTCGTTCACGGCATTTTCATTCAGTTGCTTGCATGAGATTCGTAAAGACTCATCGGGAATATGTTTGAGGATGTATTGTTCGAGTTTTGCAAAGCGTTCGAGAAGCATTTGCGACTTTCGTTCCGAATCACCTGCATCCTGCAAATAGGCGGATATATCTTTGCTGTCTGCCAATATGCCTTCCTGCCGCATGCGTTCCACTACAGATATAACCTCTCTTTTACTTAGTCCCAATATATCTGCCAGATAGTCGATTCGTGATTCCGCTTCCGCATCCTGTGCCTTGGCGATGTACTTTTGAGATATCAACGACTTGATGATGCGGACTGCTTTTTCTATTTCGTCACTGCCAAAAAGTAGTGAGGCTGATATGCGTTGTCTTGCTTCGTCCATATCCTTCACTGTGATTCCCGTGGCATATACATGAGGTACATTGTTTCCTCTTACCAGATATCCGCTTTGTTCCAAAGCCGCTAATGCTGTTCGTACGCGGGTTTCGATGTCGGATACCGAATCATCCCATCCCGCTTGCCGGGCGATTTCCAATGCGGAACAGTTGACTTTCATGCGTTGTCTGGTAAGGTTTTTGACGACTTTCCATACCTGTTGTATTTCACTGATGCTTAGTTTTGTTTGGTTTAACAATATAAAATGCTTGTCCAAATCATTGTCGCTATAAAGCACATAACAACGTGCGCTGAGGCCTGGGTCACGCCCTGCTCTACCTGCTTCCTGAACATAATTCTCCAGTGAATCGGAAATGTCATAATGTACCACAAGACCGACATCTTTTTTATCGACTCCCATGCCGAATGCGGATGTAGCCACAATGATGTGTACCTGATCGTTCATGAAAGCGTCTTGGTTGGCTATTTTTTCATCAGCTTCCATTTTGCCATTGAAAGGGAGTGCCTTATAACCGTCGCGAGTCAATTTGGCCGCCAGCTCTTTGGTTCGTTTGGTGCGTGATACATAAACAATTGTCGGGCAATCGGATTCAGCTACGAGTTCTCTTAACTTTAAATATTTATCATTGTCGCTTTCTAAATGTATGACGGAATAATGTAGATTTGTTCTTGAAGCCGTTGATGCGAATAACTCCAAGTCCAAATTCAAGGTTTGTTTGAAATAGTCGCAGATGTCTTGTATTACTTTCTGCTTTGCTGTGGCCGTAAAGCAGGATACGGGTATCGGACTCTTGCATTGTTTCTTTTGCTGGTATTGCCGGATGAATTTGCCGATGTAAAGGTAGTCAACTCTGAAATCCTGCCCCCATGAAGAGAAACAATGCGCTTCGTCTATCACAAACCTTACGACGTGCCGGGCTATCAATATTTTCTCAATCGTTTTTGAGCGAAGCATTTCGGGGGATATATACAGCAGTGAGGCTTCTCCGTCTTGCACTCTTTGTATGGACAGTGACCTTGTGATGGGGTCTAACATTCCATTTATGGTTACGGCGTCCGTGATACCTCTGTCGGCAAGATTGTCTACCTGGTCTTTCATTAAAGATTGCAGAGGAGAGATAACAACCGTGAGCCCGTGCATGGCGTGTCCTGCCATGAGTGCCGGTAATTGGAAGGTAAGTGATTTGCCGCCACCGGTAGGAAATATCGCCAGTAACGATTTACCCTTCACCGCTGCCTGGGCTGCTTGTTCTTGCAGCGGCTCGCCTTCGTATGTTCGGAAACGTTCATATCCGAAAAAGACTTTTAGATTATGGAGCACATCCAATTGCGTATGGCAGTAGTCGCAACCTTCCCGGCAATTGGTGTGGCGTAGGAGTTTTACAATAAATTCCACTTCCGGATAATTGTAAAGTACCCATCCGGGGGTGATGGAACGGTAATCCGTAGTGTCAATCAGAGCCAATGCGTATGCCAATCCGCATGGGTATTGTTTGATGAGCATGTCAAGGTCGGCATGTTGGCAAATCTTTCCTGTATAAAGTTCTTTGATGAGTTCGGATATTCCTTCATGGGTATACTCCGCACTTACCATGCTGAGAAATCCGGTAAATTCTTTCTTGTCTTTCAGTAGCGATGCGAATAATATACGCTTTTCCTTTGGCAATGAATTCCAGCGTGCTATTTCATCCAGTAATAAATCTTTTGCTTTCTTACAATCATTCACCGGATTGTTCATCTGTTCGCTAATCAACTTGTCATCTTTCACAAGCTTATGGTAAGGGTGTTCCGGGAATAACAAAGGCGAAATATAAAGTGTATCGACTAAAATCCAGCGGCATGTCTTATCCGTGAACAGATATTTGGCGTCATGGTGAATGATATTGTGGCCACAGATATAGTCTATGTCGTTTAAGAAAATAAATAGCTTCTCTTTTGACGTTTTGTGGAATGTCGTGGCATCATGTTTGAGTGCTCCTATATCATGGATTTTATGATCTTTCAAGCCTACTTCAACATCTACTATGGCATAATTTTGGATACTACATGGTACAGAGGTAGTTTTATTGCCGATGATATTATTCCTATCCTCGGTTTTCTTGCTTCCTATGAGCTTGCTCCATATTGACATATGTTCAATATAATAAATAGTTCTATAACTTGAATTGGTTATGTATCTGCATCGAACTTTTTTTCATTTATCTTTTCTTCAATACACTGTTCACCACCCTGATGGAAGACACGAGCTTGTTAGTGGAAGTGAATACATCTACATTCCACACATGAGATGAGCGTCCTTTATGTACGATGGTTGCCACAGCCCGCACGGTATCTCCTTCATGTGCGGAAGATATATGGTTTCCGCTGACTTGCATACCTACGACTATCTCATCGGGTTGGCAAGTTATCATGGAGCCGAGCCCGGCGACGGTTTCGGCAAGTGCGAGGGTTGCGCCGCCGTGCAGAATACCAAAAGGCTGGCGGGTACGGTGGTCTACGGGCATGGTTGCTTCTATGCGATCTTCCGAGGCGTAAGTGTATTGGATACCTAAATTGCCCATTAATGCATGATGTGCCCGTGCGTTTAACAGGTCAAGAGGAATTTCAGCGGCATGAACTTCGGCTAAAATCATTTTTTCGACGGCTTGGGCAACGCCGTCTTCTTCATTGGAAGCCGTTACGTAGTCGGCGCAAACTTTTACGGAATCTTGTGAATGCCCCATGGCTATGCCTAAACCGGCAATCTGGAGCATATTGACATCGCATACGCCGTCTCCGATGGCGATTACTTCTTCACGAGTTATGTCCAGATGCGACAATAAAGCGCCTAAGGTATTGGCTTTATCGATTCCGCAAGGTACGACTTCCAAAAAATAAGGTTCCGAACGAAAGACATCCAAAGTTCCGTCCAGACGTTTTTTCCAATGTTCTTCCAGTCCGGCCAGTGCTTCTTCATCATCGCTGACCAACATGCATTTGCATGGTGCGAAGTCTACAGCCGTGGAGAATTCTTCCTCCTTAATAACTGTCAGATTATTCAATTCGGCTTCGGCGCGGATATGTTCATTGTCGGGACTGTCTGTCAGGATAGTGTCATCATGATAAGTGAATATGGCGAAGCCATTCTTGCGCGCCTTCTTTTCCAGATAAGGCAGCATTTCCGGGTTGATTCGCCTCTCGAACAGGATTTCTCCGTTTTGAGCATTGATAATCTGACAACCGTTATAGGAAACAATAAAGCCCCCATAATGCCCCAGCTCAAGAGTTTTGGCCAGTGGCATGAGGCCATAAGTCGGTCTGCCGGAAGCCAATGCGATACGTACTCCCATTTGCTGCGCTTTGAGTAAAGATGCAAGAGTGCGTTTGCTGATTTCTTTTGCGTCGTTGAGAAGCGTTCCGTCCACGTCAAGAACTAATAATTTATATTTCATGGCGACTCGATTTTGGTTATGCTAACAAAGTTAATAAAATGACGGTTAAAATGAACGGATTTAATTTATTTTGACGAAACTTATTGTAACAGTTTCTGCAGGCGGAATTCCTTAGGAGAGATACCGGTATTCTTCTTAAAAAAACGACTCAGATAAGACTGATCGGCAAAGTGCAACTGTTCCGCGATTTCGGTAACGGATAGTTGCGGCTCATTTAAAAGAACTTTGGCTTCTGCTATCAGCTGCTCGTCTATCAGTTGCTTGGGAGTTTTTCCATTCATGTATTGAGTAGTGATTTCGTATAGATAGCGAGAAGTAATGCACAGTTGCTCTGTATAAAACGGAACCTGATGTTCGCAGGTGCTGTGCTCACGTATCAGTTGCATGAATTGGTGGCAAAGCATCTGTTTTCTGCTGTATTGCTTGTTGGCGGCCAGCTTCTCCGGAATAGTGTTGAACAGCCACATTAATAAGCTTTGCAGGAAATTGAATTCTTGTTGCTTTCTGAACTGGAGCGTATTGTCTTTGAAAAGCATTTGCGCTATATCCATCCATAATACTATTTCCCGCCATGTTTTCTGGCTTCTCTCATCTGCCGTGTGATGATAGTGCGGGTGTTCATGGGTATAGTTGAAATAGGGTGTGTCAATTGGCAATATGGCTTTTAAGAAAATATCTTTGGGGAATAGGAGCATGCGTACGTTAAAATCTGCTGAGGCTTGTATTACCTGGATAAGGCTTCCTGTAAGAAAAATCAGTTCGGTCTGTTCATTAAAGGTATATTGTTGTACTCCTGTGGAGATGATACTTTGCCCCTGTGTACAGATTAAGTATATACCGCATTTAAAACGGTATGGACGCTGTTTCAGATACGATAAATCGGTTTCCTCATATCTGATGCTGGAAGTATCGGGTGATAACGGTTCGTACATGTGAATATAGTTCTTTTTTACGCAACAAATGTAGCTATATTCTATGATAATATCGTATATTGTTCCTAAAATGAAACGTTTTGTACAAGATAAGCCATAGCTTATCTTGTAAATATGGGGTAATTTTGCCGCCGATTTATAAAAGAGGAATAGGTAATGACAGGTAAACAAAATTCAAAAGGTTTTATATTGGTATTTCTGGGACTGTTGAGCGCTTTTGGCCCGTTTGTCATGGATATGTACCTGCCTACTTTACCGGCAATGTCGGATTTCTTCCAAACCACATCTTCAAGAGTGCAGTTGGGGCTTACTACAAGTATGGTAGGCTTAGCGATAGGCCAGCTGATTTTTGGTCCGTTAAGTGATAAGTATGGCCGTCGTTCTCCTTTATTGATAGCTATGGCCTTGTTCCTGATTTCTACCGTCGGCTGTATTTTTTCTCAAAATATATCACAATTCGTCGCGTTACGTTTTGTACAGGGAATTGCCGGAGCCGGAGGAGTTGTGATATCCCGGTCTATTGCCGCCGATAAATATTCTGCTCACGAACTTGCGGGGATGCTTGCCACTATCGGCGCTATTAATGGGATCGCTACGGTGGTTGCTCCGATAGGTGGCGGGGTACTGGCTGATTTTGGCGGCTGGCATGGTATCTTTTGGTTCTTATTTATAGTAGGCGTTCTTTTGATTATCGGAAGTATGCGTTTTAGAGAGTCTTTGCCGGGTGGACAGAGGCAGAATATAAGGTGGGGAGATATGTATCGCCGTTTTGGTATTGTCTTGCATAACCGTCAGTACGTACGTTACATATTGCAGTATGGCTTTACGATGGGAGTTTTGTTTACAAATATAGCTTCCGCTCCTTTCATCATGCAGCAATATTATGGTCTTTCACCGATGTTGTTCAGTTTCTGTTTCGGGGTTAATGCCGTTGCCATGGTGATATCTTCCGCTTTGGCTGTTCGTTTCTCTACAATGGAACGGGCTTTACATGTAGGTAATCATGGCATGTTATTTATTTCTATATTACTTTCTGTGGCATTTTTCCTGGATTGTAATTTTTGGATTTACGAGATACTGATTTTCTGCCTGCTTGCGATGGTAGGGATGACTTTTACGGCTTCCAACACTTTGGCGATGGATTGTGAACGTAAAAACGCCGGAGTGGCTTCCGCTCTTTTGGGTGCGATAGGATTTGCTTTTGGCGGGATTGTATCGCCTTTGGTAGGTATGGGAGATATCAGAATGTCTACCGGCTTTTTATTCTTTATGGGGTCGTTATGTTCTTGCGTATGTGCTTGTTTTTCTTTCCACCGGTTGCCTTTCCGCAAGAAGGCTCTGAATTTCGCTCCTTATAGAATAATAAATGTTTTTTTGCAGAAACTGTTATAAGGGGCTGAGTAATATTTATATTATATTCTTATCTTTGCCCGCGTTTTGTTCCGGTTCCCTATTCGGGAAACGGATGAAAAGGGAATCGGGTGTAAATCCCGAACAGTCCCGCTGCTGTGAGTTTCGCGTTGAATGTATCATTCTTTAGCCACTGTTTTAATTAAAATGGGAAGGCGATACATTAGAAATAAGTCAGAAGACCTGCAAAACAAAGTCAAAAAATTGTCCGTTCGAGGAAAGCGGACAGTGTACGTCGTTTAAAGATAATCTTTACTCTTTTATGATGTGGAGAATGAAGGTGCGGTTTGCCTGTATCGGTTTCTTTTGTATGGGCGGTGCTCTGCTTTCGGCACAAGAGGTGGCGAAAAAGGATACGATTACAGGAAAAGTGCACCAAATTGAAAAGGTGACTGTTACAGCACGGCGAATGCCTAATAAAGTAACTTCGGCTGTACCTATACAAACATTGTCGCAACAAGATATAAGCCGTCTCGGCATACAGAATATGGCAGATGCCGTACGTCGTTTTGCAGGTGCCAATGTAAAAGATTATGGTGGTATCGGCGGGTTGAAGACTGTTTCTGTGCGCAATATAGGGGCGGCGCATACGGCTGTCAGTTATGATGGGGTTGTTGTGAGTAATTCTCAGGCAGGGCAAATTGATATAGGGCGTTTTTCGCTTGATAATGTCTCAACCCTTTCTTTAGCAATAGGACAAACAGAAAATATGTTGCAATCAGCCCGTTTATATGCATCGGCAGGTGTATTGAGCATTGAGACTGAGAAACCGCATTTTGATGAAGGGCGCAGTGCTGCTTTCCAAGCTAGGATAAGTAGTGGATCGTTTGGGTATGTTACCCCCACGTTGCGTTGGTGGCAAAAAATAGGTAACCGTACACGTTTGGCTTTGAATGCTAATTATATGCGTGCCGATGGAAATTATCCTTTTACTTTGGTCAATGGAAAGTATGTGACAGAAGAAAAGCGTAATAATTCAGATATTTATTCTTGGCAAGGAGAAGCAACGCTATATCATACTTTTAAAGATGGTGGTGAGGTGGACGTAAAAGGATATTATTTCAATTCCCGTCGTGGGCTTCCGGGGGCGGTAACTCTTTATAACCCGATTTCCGACGAAACGCTTTGGGATGAGAATGCCTTTGTACAGGCGCGTTATAAAAAACACTTCTCTTCGAAATGGAGTTTGCAGGCACAGGCAAAGTATAACTATGGCTGGAATAGGTATGAGGATGAAGGGAAGGAATATGCGGACGGATATTATCAGGCTGTACATAGGCAGGATGAATATTATTTATCTGCAACGGCTCTATACCGTCCATTTAAGACTTTATCCTTGTCTTTGGCACAAGATGGGGTTGTAAATACATTACGTAGTAATCTGAAAGACTGCCCGTTTCCTACCCGGTATGCATCATTGACAGCTTTCAATATCCGTTACCAATACGGAAGAATCACCGCTTCCGGTTCATTGGTACATACTTTTATCACTGAAAAAGTGGAGGTTGGGAATGCTCCTGAGAATTTCCGTCGTTTGGCTCCTTCGGCTTCCGTGAGTATACAGCCTTGGATGGAAAAAACTTTTTTTCTGCGTTTTATGTACAAAAGCACTTTTCGTACACCTACTTTTAACGACTTGTATTATTATAGATTGGGCAATCGAAGTTTACGTCCGGAGAAGGCGAATGAATATAATGTAGGGATTACGTGGAGCAGTTCATCTCTGTCTTTTTTAGACTATATTTCTG
This sequence comes from Bacteroides sp. 44_46, assembly GCF_001915465.1. Lineage (NCBI taxonomy): Bacteria > Pseudomonadati > Bacteroidota > Bacteroidia > Bacteroidales > Bacteroidaceae > Bacteroides > Bacteroides sp. 44_46. Next base: position 16,617 of record NZ_MNQO01000011.1, read on the forward strand.
TGACATTTGATGCCTATTACAATGATGTGACTGATAAAATTGTAGCTTTTCCCACTACTTATGCGTGGCGTATGGCAAACTATGGGACTGTCCGTGCTACAGGAGTAGACGCTACTTTGGCGATATCAGCGCCGTTAGCTAAAAATATAGATTTGATTATATCCGGCGGATATACTTTGCAGAAAGCAATTGACCTTACAGATTCGGATGCCAAAAATTATAAGGAACAGTTGCCTTATACTCCGAAGCATAGCGGCAATGTATCTGCGAGGTTTGAAATGCCTTGGTTTAGCATAGGTTACTCCGTCGTAGGTGTAAGTAAACGTTATTGCTTGTCACAAAATATTCCTGAAAATGAGATAGCTGGTTATATGGAACATACGGCCAGTATCTCTAAAGAGTGTGCTTTTAAGAAGTGTAAATTACAGCTTCAAGCAGAAATCATCAATCTGACTGATGAACAGTATGATGTGATAAAATATTATCCTATGCCGGGGCGTTCGTGGAGAGTGACAGGGACGTTTAAATTTTAAAATTAATTTAATTAATAAAGTGTTATGAAAGTAAGAAGTTTATTATTGAGTGTACTGTGTATGTTGGCACTGAGTGTTTCATTTTCATCTTGCAGTGATGATGATGGGCAAAGTTGGGACGATAGCGGTTCAAAGATTGAATTACCTTATGTCCGTGCTTATTTCTTGAATGAAGGAACTATGGGACAGAATAATGCCGGTATAGCATTTTATGCTCCGAATAAAGACAATGATGTTATCGGTGATATTTATAAAGCACAGAACAAGGCTTCATTGGGAGATACCGGTCAGGATATGATAGAGTATGAAGATTACATCTATGTTTCTGTTTATGGTTCTAATTATTTGGCCAAACTGAATGCAGCATGTGTGGAGCAGGCTCGTGTTTCTTTTGTAGGTGATGCAGATTTGTCTGCCGGTATTCGTTATATTGCAGCTCATGACGGCTATATTTATGCGTCTTTCTATGGCGGTGTGGTTGCCAAAATCAATGCCAATACATTGAAAGTAGAAAAGAAGCTAACAGGATATGGTGATAATTTGGAAGGGGTTGCCATCTGTAATGATATGCTTTATGTAGCCAATGCTTATAAGATTGAAGGTGGAAACTATATTTATCATACGGAAGTTTTAGTTTTTGACTTGAATGCATTCTCTTTTAAAGAGACTTTGACGGTAGCCTCAAACCCTAATAATTTGACGGAAGATAATGACAAGGTATTTCTTATTTCTTGGGATTATAGCGCTGAAAGCCGGGTATTGCAGATGATAGATTCAAAAAATAATAATAAGGTGACTAATTTGGGATATGCCACTCACGTGGCCGTTGAAAACGATAAATTGTATTGTGTGGACTCTAGAGTGGATTACAGCAATTGGCCGGAAACTGCGGCAGTCAATACGTTTTATACTTATGATGTAAAGCTTGGCACTAAAAGCTCCGGTTCTTTCTTGAAAAATGCTCCAGAAGAGCTTTCTACAGCAGTTATCTACATGATAGCGGTCAACGATAGTAATGGTGATATTTATATCGGTACTACAGGACATAGTAATGTAAACGGTGATATTTACCGTTTCAGAAATGACGGTACATATATGGAAAAATTTGATTGTGGTGGTCAAAACCCAAATTCTGCTGTATTCTTTAATTAACAGAGACAATGAGGAGACTTGTATTATCAGTCTTGTTTTTAGTAGCTTTGCTTTTCTCTTCTTGCGGAGGGAGAAGTAAAGCTTCTTTGGCTTTAACGGCCGGTGACACCATCCCTCTGCGCTATGCCGACAATCTCACATTGGTGACTTATTCCGACTGCACCGTCGCTACTTTGCGCAACCCTTGGGACACCCTGAAAACATTGCATACGTACATACTGGTTCCGTCATCCCAATCATTGCCGGCTCATTTACCCGAAGGTACGATTGTCCGTACCCCTCTCCGCAAATCGGTAATTTATTCTTCGGTTCATTGCAGCCTTATGGAGAGTTTGGGAGTTACGGGCAGTATCGGTGGCGTTTGTGACTTGAAGTATATCAAACTCCCGTCTATACAGGACGGATGCAGTAAGGGAGCTATTATTGACTGTGGCGACGGAATGAACCCTGATATGGAAAAGATTATTGAGTTACATCCCGATGCCATCCTGCTCTCTCCATTTGAGAATAGTGGCGGTTACGGACGCATTGAAAAACTGAATATTCCCATTATCGAATGTGCCGATTATATGGAAACTTCCGCTTTAGGCCGTGCCGAATGGATGCGTTTCTATGGATTGCTTTTTGGAGTTGCTTCCGAGGCTGACAGCCTTTTTGCCGAAGTGGATAGCTGTTATGGCCGGCTTAAAAAGCGTGCTGCACTTTCGTCAGTGTCATTATCAATTGTTAGCGAACTGAAAAGCGGTTCTGCATGGTACGTTCCGGGTGGTCGCAGTACAATCGGACGCTTGTTTAATGACGCCTGCGGACGTTATGTCTTCTCGGAAGATAAACATAGCGGTTCCATTCCTTTGGCTTTTGAAACAGTTTTTGATAAAGCCGGAGATGCCGATGTCTGGACCATCAAATACAATCGCGACCGGGATATGACTTATGCTGATTTGAAAGCCGATTATATGGGTTATACAGGTTTCAAGGCATTCAAGACGAGGAATATTTACGGATGTAATACGGCGAAAGTACCTTTCTATGAAGAAACGCCTTTCCGTCCGGATTATTTATTGGCGGATTTGATACAGATTCTACACCCTGGAATAGGAGATTTAGGCGGTTTGCGTTATTTTTGCAAATTGAATGAGTAAAGGATGGAAATATGGTGTCGGATTAGGAATAGTAATAGTATTACTGTTTGTGGCTAATCTGTTGATAGGGTCGGTTACGATTCCTGTATCCGATGTATTCCGTATCCTGATGGGAAACGAAGGGGAAAAAGCAAGCTGGAGTTTTATCGTATGGGAGTCCCGCTTACCTCAAGCTTTGACGGCATTGCTTTGCGGAAGCGCATTGGCTGTTTGCGGGTTGATGTTGCAGACAGCCTTTAAAAATCCGTTGGCAGGCCCGTCTATTTTGGGCATTAATTCCGGAGCGAGTTTGGGAGTGGCATTTGTGATGTTATTCTTTGGCGGGAGCATATCGGCCGGAACGTTCAGCCTGTCCGGTTTCTTTTCCGTATTGGCAGGGGCGTTTGTAGGAGCCATGTTGATAATGGGACTTATCCTTTTCTTTTCTACGCTGTTAAAAAGCAATGTCATGTTGCTGATAACGGGTATTATGATAGGCTATATCGCTTCTTCCGCTATCGCTTTGTTGAATTTCTTTGCTACGGCGGAGGGGGTACAATCTTATATGATATGGGGATTGGGTAACTTCGGTGGCGTCTCTTTGCAACAAATGCCCGCTTTCGCATTGGTAACGGTAACCGGATTATTCGGTTCCTTACTACTGATAAAACCTCTGAACGCATTATTGCTGGGAGAGCGCTATGCTGAGAATCTGGGCGTAAATATAGGGCATGTACGTAACTGGCTTTTGGTTATAACCGGCTTGCTGACCGCCATAACCACTGCATTTTGCGGACCGGTTGCATTTATCGGTCTTGCCGTGCCTCATATAGCCCGTATGATATTGCGGACTGCCAATCATAATTCTTTATTGCCCGTTACTATTTTGAGTGGCGGGGCGGTGGCTTTACTTTGCAATTTGATTTGTGTTCTGCCCAGTGAGGCGGGGATTATCCCTTTGAATGCGGTTACGCCGATTATCGGGGCGCCGGTAATCATCTATGTTATCATTAGTCAGAGAAACCCGCAGCATTTCAATTGATTTTCTTCAACTATATAGGACTTTTTCTTTTAGAACGCTCATAAATAGCGGCTCCCCATTACATTTATGTTATTTCAATCGTTTGCATGGATAACTTGCAGATTTCAAAGGATTAGATGCTTTCGTATTATTTTTTATAGTACTTTTGCACCCGGTATTAGTTTTAATTTAAACAAAGGTTGCGATTATGAAATTACCTGAAGATCCGATGATGCTGTATAGCTTCATCAACATGAAATTGCGTGATTTTTATCCTTCACTGGATGCACTCTGTGAGGATATGAACGTAGAAAGAGATGAAATTATCCGGACGCTGAAAACGGTGGGATTTGAGTATAATCCTGCACGAAACAGATTCTGGTAATTCCGAACTTATAAACAGATGGATTAGGGCTGCGTCTTTATCAAGATGCAGCCCTGATTTTTTTGTTAATAAACAACAAATGTACCGCTCCTCATTTAACTTCGGCCTTTTTTTCCTTTCTAACCTGTAAAACCCGGATGAACTGATGATAAACGAAAACAAGATTCGGCAAATATATAAATCCAACCGCGAGCAAGGATTCCAACTGTTGGTGGAATGCTTTCAAGAACCGATATATTATTATATACGGCGTTTGGTGGTGTTGCATGAAGATGCGGAGGATGTATTGCAGGAAGTCTTTATTCAGGTATACAGGCATTGGGAGCAATTTCGTCAAGAGAGTTCATTGAGCACATGGATTTACAGGATTGCGACGAATGAAAGTCTTCGCTTGTTGAACAGCCGTAAGAAACGGGAAACGGTTTCGACCGAGGATGTTCAGGAAAACCTGATTTCTCAATTAAAGGCTTCCGATTATGTGGATTATGAAAATGAGTTGGCTGTCAAATTTCAGGAAGCAATATTGAGATTGCCGGAAAAGCAGCGATTAATATTCAACCTTCGCTACTATGATGAGCTTGATTATGAAGAAATAGCTCATATCCTCGATAGTAAGGCAGACACACTTAAAGTGAATTATCATTATGCGAAGGAGAAGATTAAAGAGTACATACTAAATAATTAGGACTATGAAAAAAGAGTTTGATTTTGATGATATAGGAAAAAAAACACCCTATCGCGTTCCCGAAGGCTTCTTTGAGGAGATGCAGCGTAATGTGCGGAAACGTACTTATGGCAGCAGGTCTCCGGGACATCGTTTATGGATAACCGTTTCTACGGGTGTCGCCATAGCTGCGATATCAGTTGGCTTTCTGTTTATACCGTCCCATTTTTGGAAAGGCGAAAGAGGAACTTCCGATTTGCAGATATTGGATACCAAAAATTGTACGGCGGTAGTTCCTGCAGATAAATGGATTCGTGAAATGTCGGACGAGGAGCTGGAAGAGCTCGTCAGCTTCTCCGAAAGCGATATATTTTTAAATTAATAGTATTGTCTTAAAAAAGAAAGAATTATGAAAGCAAAATTTATTTACGTATTTTTGACATGCCTTATGATAGGCGGTCAACTCAGTCTCTCTGCTCAAACCCCGGTGAACAAGGATAAGAAGAAACGCCATACACCGGAACAGGTCATGGAGCATCAGACTAATCAAATGGTAAAAATGTTGATGTTGGATGATGCCACTACCGCCAAGTTCATTCCGGTTTATCAGAATTATTTAAAAGAGTTACGCGAATGCAGAATGATGAACCGTGCAAAACAAAGAGCGGAAGGGACGGGTGTGAAGCCGGAACCCAAACCGTTACTGACAGATGCCGAGGTGGAACAGCAGATAAAAGGACGTTTTGCCCAAAGCCGTAGGATTCTGGATGTACGTGAGAAGTATTATAATGAATTTAGAAAGATACTTTCTCCCAAACAGATTATGAAGATTTATCAAACGGAACAGAATAATGCCGATAAGCTGAAAAAAGAATTTGACCGCAGAAAAAAACAAACTGTTGCGCAAGGAAAGCAGAAACGTCCGGTACGTCCTGTTCAGAAGTCTTAGAGCCTGTTTAAAGAAGCTTATCGGTTTATATAAAAGTGTGTCATAGTATAAAAAGTATCGTTCTGCTTCTTGGACATAGCCAAAAATCTCCTCTCTGTGCATGCAAAGGGGAGGTTTTTTTGTATTTCCGGAAAGGCTGAGAGGTGAAATAAATATAATAGGATATCGGTTCAGAACTTCGCAGGGGAGAATTTGTTGTAGGGAAATGCAGATAACAAAACATATCCCATGCGGTTGTTTCAGAAAATAAAGAATTGGAAAACTGTTCGCGGCTGGCATATCTGGAAGTTGAAGCTGGTGGATGCGCGGCTCTATTTTGTCAGCATGATTGTAGGCTTGCTGACAGGCCTCATTGCGGTTCCTTATCATTATCTGCTCTATTATTTGCTGCATATCCGTAGCGACTTCTTTGCATCCCGTCCGGCCTGGTACTGGCATATCCCATTGTTCTTATCGTTTTGGGGAATTCTGATTCTTGTATCCCGTATGGTCGGCAGAATGCCTCTTATCGGTGGTGGTGGCATTCCGCAGACACGTGGGGCAATTAACGGCCGGATCACTTATAAGCATCCGTTCATAGAGCTGGTGTCCAAATTCACCGGTGGAATCCTTTCCGTTTCTGCCGGATTGTCATTGGGGCGCGAAGGGCCGTCCGTACAGATAGGTTCTTATATAGGCAGTCTCGTTTCACGGTGGACGCATATTCTGCAGGGAGAACGCAAGCAGTTATTGGCGGCGGGAGCAGGAGCGGGGCTTGCGGCCGCCTTTGCCGCACCGCTGGCCTCTTCATTGATTGTGATTGAGTCTATCGAACGTTTCGACGCACCCAAGACGGCTATTACTACGCTGTTGGCAGGTGTGGTGGCAGGGGCTATTGCCAGTTTGGTTTTCCCTGTGAATCCTTATCATCTGATTGAGGTGTCGGAACCGGTTTTGACCTTTTTCGTCCAGATGAAATATTTTCTCATACTGGCTGTCATTATTTCTATTACCGGTAAAATATACTCTGCGCTTATGATTTCGTTCAAACGGGTATATTCTACGGTTAAGTCTCCGGTATATATCAAGATGTTTTATTTGGTGCTGGTTGCTTACATTATCTCATTGATGCAAGTAAACCTGACGGGTGGCGGCGAACAATTCTTGCTGGAACAGGCGCAGAACGGCAGTACGGAAATAATGTGGGTACTTGCCGTCATGCTGCTGCATTTCGGTTTCTCGGTATGCTCCGTTTCTTCCGGTCTTCCGGGCGGAAGCTTTATTCCTACTTTGGTGACAGGCGGGTTGTTGGGGCAGCTTGTAGGGTTGATTGCTGTGAGGCACGGCATTATCGAGCCTCAAAATATCACTTACGTCATGCTGATATCCATGTCTGCATTCCTGGTGGCTATTGAGCGTACGCCGCTTACGGCTATTGTGCTGATAACAGAGATTACCGGGCATTTTGAGGTTTTCTACCCTTCGGTGGTAGTAGGCGGGCTGACCTATTATTTTACGGAACTGCTCCAGATGAAGTCCTTCAATGTCACTTTGTATGAAGATATGATTAACTCTTCCGATTTCCGGGAAGAAAAACGATATACTCTGGCAGTAGAGGTCATGACGGGTTCCTATTTTGACGGGAAATCCGTAAGCGAACTTTCCTTGCCCGAACACTGCGTTATCATCAATGTGCATAGGGACGGAAAAAACCTGGTCCCTGCGGAAACAAGTTTGATTCCGGGAGACCAGGTGCAGATTGAAATGGATTCGCAGGACATAGAGAAACTCTATGAACCGCTCGTCAGTATGGCGAATATCTATTAGGCCAGATTGCCTATTTCATCCAGATTCTTCTGAATGTCGTTGTCGGTCAATTCATAATTTTGCAAGTCACCGGCCAGGTATTTGTCGTACGACGCCATATCGATGAGGCCATGACCGGACAGGTTGAACAGGATAACTTTTTCTTCACCCGTTTCCTTGCATTTATTCGCTTCGCGGATGGTGGCTGCAATGGCGTGGCAAGATTCCGGCGCGGGAATGATACCTTCCACTTGTGCGAACAGGCAGCCTGCCTCGAACGATTCGAGTTGCTTGATGTCCATTGCTTCCATATATCCGTCTTTCAACAGTTGTGATACGATGACACCTGCGCCGTGATAACGCAAACCGCCGGCGTGAATGTTGGCGGGAGCGAAGTTATGTCCCAGTGTAAACATCGGCAGCAGCGGAGTATACCCGGCTTCATCGCCGAAGTCATATTGGAATTTACCGCGTGTCAGCTTCGGACAGGAGGCCGGTTCGGCGGCGACGAAACGTGTTTTCTTTCCTTCAAGGATGGTATGGCGCATGAATGGGAATGCGATACCGCCGAAATTGGAACCGCCGCCAAAGCACGCGATAACCGTGTCGGGATATTCACCGGCCATTTCCATCTGTTTCTCGGCTTCCAGTCCGATTACAGTCTGATGCAGGGTGACGTGGCTCAATACGGAACCGAGTGTATATTTACAGTTGGGAGTGGTGCGTGCCAGTTCGATAGCCTCGGAAATAGCCGTACCCAATGAACCCTGATGATTGGGATGGGCGGTCAGAATATCTTTCCCGGCACGGGTAGACATGGACGGTGAAGGAGTAACCTGCGCACCGAATGTTTGCATGATGCTGCGACGGTAAGGCTTTTGCTCATAGCTGATTTTTACTTGATAGACAGCAGCTTCCAGACCGAAGAGGCGGGCGGCATAGGCCAGTGAGGCTCCCCATTGCCCGGCTCCGGTTTCGGTAGTAACATTCGTCACGCCCTCTTGCTTGCAGTAGTAAGCCTGCGGTATGGCGGAGTTCAGTTTGTGAGAACCCATGGGGCTGACACTTTCGTTCTTGAAGTAGATATGTGCCGGTGTGCCGAGCGCTTTTTCCAGTCCGTAGGCGCGTACCAGCGGAGTGCTTCGGTAGTATTTATACATTTCGCGCACCTGTTCGGGAATTTCAATCCACGCATCTGCCTGATTGAGCTCCTGGCGGCAAAGTTCTTTTGCGAAAATGGGATACAAATCTTCCGCTTTTAACGGTTGCTTGGTAGCGGGATTAAGCGGCGGCATGGGCTTGGTTACCATATCGGCTTGTATATTATACCAGTAACGTGGAATTTCGTCTTCCGGAAGAATGAATCTTTTTGTCTTGTTGCTCATAGTGGTTATAAATTAAAAGTGATTCAGTGTCCAAATGTAGCTATTATTTTTAAACCAATTTCTTTTTTCCATTGTTTTTTGTTTATGAAGGTAGATTTGTCTAAGTTTGCCACGTCTCATCAATCGGTGTATTTATGAAGATTTATCATAAGTTTCTTTTGTATCAAAATAAGTGGATTCATCCTTATGTACGTGTGGCGTTGGGGGTGATGACGACCCTGACCTACCTGGCATCCATCCTGTTGATTGTCGGTTTGGTGTATGAACATGGATTTACAATTTCGGTTGCGGAAGCTCACCAGTTGCAACGTCTGTATCATGGAGTGTGGATTGTCTTTCTGAGCGATATATCCTTGCGTATCGCATTGGAATATAAAGATACGAGGCAGACCTTTAGCAAGCTGACGTGGATATTGACTTTTCTGCTTTATCTGACGCTGGTTCCGGTAGTTTTTCATCGTCCAGAGGTGGAAGGGGCCATACAGGCTGTCTGGGATTTTCTGAACGGCAGGATATATCATCTCGCGTTACTGCTGATGCTTTCTTTCCTGAATCTGTCTTATGGTTTGGTACGTTTGCTGGGGCGACGGACAAACCCTTCGCTTATTCTGGCAGTCAGTTTTCTCATTATCATACTCATCGGGACGGGATTGCTGATGCTCCCCCGTTCTACGGTGGCGGGTATCTCGTGGGTGGATTCGCTGTTTATTTCCACCAGTGCGGTGTGTGTGACGGGGCTTACCTCGGTGGATGTGGCATCCACCTTTACGACGACGGGCTTTGTAATCATCATCCTGCTGATTCAGATTGGCGGTTTGGGAGTAATGACGCTGACGAGCTTCTTTGCAATGTTCTTTATGGGGAATACTTCGCTGTACAATCAGTTGGTGGTGCGTGATATGGTCAGTTCCAATTCATTGAATTCATTGCTGTCCACACTGGTCTATATCCTCGGCTTTACATTGGCGATAGAGGGGGCGGGCATGCTCGCTATTTGGAGCGATATTCACGGCACGATGGGGATGGATATACACGAGGAATTGGCTTTCTCGGCTTTCCACTCCATATCGGCGTTCTGTAACGCCGGTTTTTCCACATTACCGGGCAATTTGGGCAATCCGCTGCTGATGTCAGGCCATAATCCGTTCTATATATACATCTCTTTATTGATTATTCTTGGCGGTATCGGTTTTCCGATATTGGTGAATTTCAAGGATATCATCCTTTACCATATACGCCGTTTCTGGAGATTTCTGCGTACGTGGGAGTGGGACGGCCGCCGTTTTTACCACCTCTACAATCTGAATACGCGTATCGTGCTGATTGTTACCTTCCTGTTGCTGGTGGTCGGTACGGCCGGTATCGCTCTTTTTGAGTGGAACGCGTCTTTTGCGGGTATGTCGGTTGCCGATAAGTGGACGCAGGCGTTCTTCAATGCGTCTTGTCCCCGTACGGCCGGCTTCTCCAGCGTGGATTTAGCCGGTTTGAGCGTGCAGACCTTATTGATTTACCTTATTCTTATGTGGATTGGCGGCGGTTCGCAGTCTACTGCAGGCGGTATCAAGGTGAATGCTTTTGCTGTCGTGGTATTGAATCTTGTGGCTGTATTGCGCGGCACGGAGCGGGTAGAGGTGTTTGGACGCGAATTGTCTTACGACTCCATCCGCCGTTCTAATGCTACGGTGGTGATGTCGTTCGGAGTATTGTTTGTATTTATATTTATTATCAGCATATTGGAGCCGAAGCTGTCTTTGCTCACGGTTACCTTTGAATGTGTTTCGGCCATCAGTACGGTCGGTTCCAGTTTAAACGCCACGCCTCTGCTGGGCAATGACAGTAAACTGCTGGTTGCGCTTTTGATGTTTGTCGGGCGTGTAGGGCTGATAACGTTGATGCTTGGTATCATCAAGCAGAAAAAAAATACGAAGTATCAGTATCCGAGTGGACAGATTATTATTAATTAATGACTTATATGAAGTATATTATTATCGGTTTGGGAAATTACGGCCATGTGCTTGCCGAGGAACTTTCTGCTTTGGGGCATGAAGTGATAGGTGCGGATATCAGTGCCGGTCGTGTGGATAGCTTAAAGGACAAGATAGCAACCGCATTTGTGATTGATGCGACTGACGAACAGGCTTTGTCCGTACTTCCGCTGAACAGCGTCGATGTCGTGATTGTGGCCATCGGTGAGAATTTTGGCGCGTCTATCCGCGTGGTGGCGTTGTTGAAGCAGAAAAAGGTGAAACGCATTTATGCCAGGGCTATCGACGGGGTTCATCGTTCGGTGCTTGAAGCTTTCGGGTTGGAACGTATTCTTACTCCCGAAGAAGATGCGGCTCGCGGTCTGGTTCATCTGTTGGAATTTGGCGCGGATATTGAAACTTTCCGTGTAGATTCCAACTATTATGTAATGAAGTTCACAGTGCCCGAAAGATTCATCGGCTATGGTGTCAATGAATTGAAGCTCGATAATGAATTCGGCTTGAAGCTGCTTGCACTGAAACGTGCCGAAACGTTGAAAAACTGTCTGGGCATCTCTTTCATAGAGCATGATGTTGTAAACGAGTTGCCGGATAACGACCAGATACAGGCAGGAGACCAGTTGGTGTGTTATGGACGGTATCAAGACTTCCGGAAGTTCTGGAAGGCGCTGTGATAATCGGATGCATTTTCTTTGTGATTTTATTGCTTTTCCTATGGAAGAGTAGTACCTTTACTTCCTAATACTAAATCGTTCCACCACGGAGTAAATTTCGTTCCGCCATGGAGAAAGTTGTGTTCCACCATGATGGAACGAAATTTACTCCGTGGTGGAACGATTTAGTATTGGGATGGTTTTCTCTCTTTGTCACCGTGAGAAAGGATGCCGGGTATGACTATGGTGAAGCTTAATATCAAAGAATATGAGTGCTTATTATGACCTTTTTGAAAAGCCGGATATTGGTCGGACCGGAGAACAACAGCCTCTTTATGCCCGCTTTGTGCCTAAAGGGACAATTGATAAAAAAGAGTTTATAGACCGCGTGTATCTTTTCACGGGTATCAGCCGAAGTGTGCTTGAGGGGACAATGGCGGCTTTTATGGACGAGTTACGCGATTGCCTGGCTAACGGTTGGACGGTAGAGTTAGGAGAACTTGGCTATTTTACTCCTTCACTGAGCTGTCAGCGCCGTGCAATGGAGAAAGATAAAGTGCGTGCCGCGTCCGTGGCTCTGCGCGGACTGAATTTTCGTTTGGGAAAGCGGTTCTATGAGGAATTAGGCGGTAAGATGAAGCTTGAACGTAAGCCGCGACCTGTGGTATCGGCTTCCTCGGATACCTTTTTATCTATGGAGCGCCGTTTTCAATTACTGGACGAATACTTACAACGGAACCCTTGTATCAACCGTGCCCAATATGCCCGCCTGACGGGACGTAGCTACAAACAAGCCATTAACGATTTGAATCTGTTCATAGAAAACGGGGTATTGTTCAGATACGGAATGGGCAGGAATGTGGTGTATGCGGGAAAAAAGTGAAATATTTTTTATTGATTTATATCTTTTTATTTATCAGAGACTTACTTACCCTTATTAATCCTTCTTTATCCTTACTGAAACGACAGTTAAAGCACCATGCCGGTTTGTGCCTGTTGTATCTTTGTATCGTGATCACAGAGAAACAGGTTTTGCAAACTGACGAGTGAACAAGGCCGAAAACAAATTTATTAATCATTTAAAATTAAAAGAATTATGGCATTTAATTATGAAGTGAAGAAGAGAGTGTTCGGTTTTGATAAGACAAAAACGGAAAAGTATGTGGCGCAAATGAAGACGCTGGGTATAATACAGTTTGGAGATTTATGCGATGAAGTCACTAAGGTAGGCATGGCTCCGCGTGGTGTGGTGAAGATGGTATTGGATGGGTTGATAGACACATTGAATATAAACATAAACAAGGGCTTTTCTGTGCAGTTAGGTGATTTTGGCTGTTTTCGTCCGGGTATTAACGCGAAAAGTCAGGATAAGCAGGAAGATGTGAAATCGGATACGGTTTATCGCCGAAAGATAATTTTTACTCCGGGGCAGTATTTTAAAGAGATGCTGACACGTGCCAGCGTGACGAGAGCTAATTGGGAAAACTCGGAAACAACTTCGGGAGGCGGTTCTAATCCTGATGCCGGTGGCAATGGAGAAGAGGAAAACCCGCTGGGATAATATGCTTTCCATCTGTTTAAACTAAGTGAATGTAGATGAGGGAGATATGAACTTCTTTTATAAGGGTTCATATCTTTCCTCTGATTACTTGACTTTGCCTTTCGAATGTTGTATCTTTACATCAATAATAAAAAAACGGCACATAATGATAAACCTGCAAAAAACTATGGAAAATGAAAATGACTTTCGTATCAGGACGTATACGAAAAAAGAATTAGCATGTTTGTATTGCCCCAATGCTACGGCACGCTGTGCCATTCGTACATTGACACGCTGGATTAAACGCAATCGCGAATTGTATGCGGAACTGCTTCTTACGGGATATCATGTAAGAGTACGGACTTTTATGCCGAGACAAGTCGGGATTATCGTTCACTATTTGGATGAGCCTTAATTAACGGGCTGCTTTTAAGTTCATAAAAAACGGAAAGCTTTAATAGCATTCATTTGTATTTCTCCCGCTCTTTTTGTTCCTTTGCCCTTGTCAATTTAAAAAATGAATCAATGAAAACCGTTGTTTATATAGTGACTTGTGTGGTAGCGTTGTCAGTCGTTTCCTGTACATCCCGGCAGAAGGGCGGAGACGATGTGCAGGTATTGATGCAGGACAGCACCGTGACTTCCGCTCCGCAGCGTATGCAGGTTTCCGATACCAAAGTGACCATTACTTATAAAGGTAAGGAGTATCGCTCGTCTGTGGTGCGCCGTCCGGATGACAGCCTGCCCATTGTGAAGAATGAACAAGGCGAGAAGTTCGTTGATAACAGCATTACCCTGCGCATCACCTGTGGCGGTAAGCAGATTGTAGACAGGGTGTTTACGAAAGAGAGTTTCGCCTCGCTGGTGGATGCCGGATTTATGAAGTACGCTATTCTGGAAGGGTTGGTTTATGATAAAACTACCCCTCAGGGAATTATTTATGCTGCCAGCATCTGCTATCCGCAAACAGACCTCTACGTGCCTCTTCGACTGACGGTTTCCGCCGACGGTAAAATCTCGATGGCGAAAGAAGAACTGTTGGAAGATGTGTACGAGGAAGATACTGTTTCCAATTGATGTTCGGGTAATTCCAGAATGATTCCAGATTTGTGAGGTTCCTTTGCTGACATGAAAATCCTGATTGTAGAAGATGAGCAAGATTTGCGGGAAACCATTCGCGCTTCGCTCCTGAAAGAGAAGTTTGTCGTAGAAACGGCTGCCGATTATTTTTCGGCATTGGATAAGATAAACGACTATGATTACGACTGCATCCTGCTGGACATTATGCTGCCGGGCGGAAGTGGTCTGGATTTGTTGCGTGAGTTAAAGCGCTTGCGCCGTACGGACAGTGTACTTATCATCTCCGCCAAAGATTCGCTGGATGATAAGGTGGACGGTCTGGAACTCGGAGCCGATGATTATCTGACGAAACCTTTCCACTTGGCAGAGTTGAATGCCCGCATAAAGTCTTTGATCCGCCGCCGTCAGACGCAGGGTGATGTGACGGTCACCGTAGGTAATTTGCTGCTCTATCCTGACAAGCGGCAGGCGGAAGTGGACGGTGCGCCTTTGCAACTGAACCGTAAGGAGTTCGATTTACTGTATTACTTTGTGGTGAATCCCAATCGGGTTATTAATAAAATGAGCCTTGCAGAGTCGGTATGGGGTGATAATATAGACCAGGTCGATTCTTTGGATTTCATTTACTCGCAAGTAAAGAATCTGCGCAAGAAATTGAAGCAGGCCGGCGCTTCCGTGGAACTGAAGGCTGTCTATGGCTTTGGTTATAAACTGTCCGAGTTATGAAACTGGTATATTATACATATCGCAAAATCTCCTTATTGCTATTTGTCCTGATGACTGTATGGGGTGTATTGTTTTATTATGCCATTATCGATGAGGTTGTTGACGAAACGGATGATACGCTGGAAAATTATGCCGGGATATTAATGGAACATGCGCTTCACGACCCCTCTGTTCTTGAAACGGAAGGCTCTCTGATGTCTTTCTATAAATTCCTTCCTATCTCCGAAGAAGAGGGACGCCATTATCGGGAAGTCTTCTATGATTCTACCGTCTATATCGAACTTGAGGATGAGGACGAGCCGGTACGTGTGATGCGCACGGCTTTTCGTATGCCCGACGGACAGTTTTATGAGCTTACCCTGATGATTTCCATCTTGGAACGCGACGATATGGTAGAGGCGATGCTCTGGTATCTGGGAGCATTGTTCCTGCTTTTCCTGATTTGTACCTCTGTCGGTATTCAGCTGGTGCTGAAAGGAGTGTTCCGCCCGTTGCATAAACTACTGGACTGGTTGCATGGCATCCAGCCCGGAAAGGAGGTTCCGGTGTTGGAGAATCCTACGAAAATACGTGAGTTCCGCCAGCTGAGTGAGGCGGCGGTAGATATGGGAAACCGTAGTTATAAAGCCTATGAGGAGCAGAAGCAGTTTATAGAAAACGCTTCGCATGAGTTGCAGACACCGCTTGCCATTGTACGTGGCAAAGTGGAATTACTGGCGGAAAGCGATAGTCTGACAGAACAACAGATGAAGGAACTGGATGAAATCTACGCCACTTTGGGGCGTGCGGTGAAACTGAATAAGTCTTTGTTGCTGCTTTCCCGCATAGAGAACGGACAGTACACGGAGTCGGAAGATGTATCGGTAGACGAGATACTGGATAATCTTCTGCCTGATTTGATGGATATATACGAGCACAAGCAGGTACGCTTGCTGCGTAAGCAGGGAGAACATCCTTTTATTATCCGCTGTAATCATTCGTTGGCGCAGATTTTGGTCTCCAATCTGGTGAAGAACGCGTTGCTTCATAATGAAGAGGAGGGAGAGTTGCAGATACTTACCACTCCGGTTTCATTGACAATAAAGAATACGGGCGATACTCCTTTGGATGGTGAAAAGCTGTTCCGCCGTTTCTATCACAGCGTTGACGGAAAGAAAGAATCCACCGGATTAGGGCTTGCCATAGCCCGTTCTATCGCTCGGATTTCCGCTTTGAAGCTCACGTACGAATGGCAGGACGGGATGCATTGCTTCCTGCTTGTTAAAGAAAATAAAAATAACCGTTAACGCCTGTTATTCCCAAATCTTTCCTATTTCTCTGTCGTTATTTGCAGTGTGAATGATACGAAACGAATTAGTAACATTAAAAAATAACGATTATGAAGAAAGTATTGTCTATTCTTGTATTGGCTCTTATAGCCGTTCAGTTTGCATTTGCCGGCGATGTCATTACACGCGATGCCAAGCAGCTGCCTTTGACCGCCCGTAACTTTATCAACCAGTATTTCACCAAGCCGCAAATCTCACATATTAAGATTGAGACCGGCATGCTGGGCTCTAAAAAGTATGAGGTACTGTTGACCGACCGTACCGAGATTGATTTTGACAGTAACGGTAACTGGACCGAAGTCGACTGTAAGAAAGCTGCCGTACCCGAAGCATTGATTCCGGTATCTGTGCGAGAATACGTAAAAACAAACTTTCCGCAGGAGATGATCACCAAGATTGAACGCGGACGGAGCGGGGTGGAAGTTGAACTCGCCAATGATTACTCCTTGAAATTCAATAGTAAAGGTAAGTTTGTCAGCATGGACGATTGATTGTAACATGAAATGTATCACTTTAATTTTGATGGCATAATATGAAAATAAAGTTTCAACTATTGGCGATGATGTTCATTGCTGCATCGGCTTTCAGCGCGTGCGGCGATGATGACAAGAACGATGGCATAACCGTTCCGGATGCGGTTTCTAAAGCTTTAAAGAATAAATATCCCGCTGCTACCGATATTGAGTGGGAGCGGAAAGGCGATTATTTCGTGGCCGACTGCTGGATGGACGGTAAAGAAATGGATGTGTGGTATGATACTCAGGCCGTTTGGCGATTGACCGAGGTTGATATCCTTTGGGGGAGTTTGCCCCCTACGGTACAGACTGCTTTTGAGGGTGGGGAATATGCTAACTGGAAGCGGGAAGACATCGATATGCTCGAATACCCCGTACAGCCCGTTCAATACGTTATCGAGGTAGAAAAAGGTAATCTGGAATATCAGTTATTCTATGCTGAGGACGGCGCTTTATTGCAACAGCGTGATGTCAGTGGTGATAAAGACGATACGCACTGGCCGATAGATAAAAAAGTGGCGGAGTGAGCCACTTTTTTATTTACATCGGTTTATAATCTTTAGCCAGACCGCCCTCGCTTGTTTCCTTGTAAAGTGACGGCAAGTCATTTCCGGTTTCTTTCATAACCTCTACTACCTTGTCGAAAGATACGCGGTGCATACCGTCGGTGAAAGAGGAGTAGAGATTGGCATCCAAAGCGCGTGCGGCGGCATAGGCATTGCGCTCTATACACGGAATTTGCACCAATCCGCATACGGGGTCGCAGGTCATTCCCAGGTGATGCTCCAAGCCCATTTCTGCGGCATATTCTATTTGTGCGGGGCTACCGCCAAACAACTGATTGGCTGCTGCCGAGGCCATTGCGCAGGCTACGCCGACTTCTCCCTGACATCCTACTTCCGCACCCGAAATGGAAGCGTTGGTCTTTACTATATTTCCTACCAATCCGGCTGTGGCAAGGGCGCGTAGGATACGTGTGTCGCTAAACTCACGGCTCTTGGCCAGATGATAAAGCACGGCAGGCATCACGCCGCACGAACCGCATGTGGGAGCAGTAACAATCACACCGCCCGAAGCGTTTTCCTCACTCACTGCCAATGCGTAGGCGAATACCAGTCCGCGTGATTGCAGAGACTGTTTATATCCGCTGGCACGTATGTAATAGGTTGAGGCTTTGCGTCGTAAGTTCAGCGGGCCGGGGAGTACTCCTTCCTGTTCCAAACCCCGTTTTACGGCATTCTGCATGGTTTTCCACACTTCTTGCAGATAGTCCCATATATCGCTGTCTTCACATTCCTTGACATATTCCCAATAACTTTTCCCTGTGCGTTCGCACCATTGCAGAATTTCCGTCATGCTGTTCATGGAGTACACATCGGGGGTGTTAACCGAGGACGCTCCGTCGCTCTCTTCCGCCAAAGCGCCGCCGCCGATGCTGAACACTACCCATTGGTCGGTTTCTTTTCCCTCTTTGTCTACCGAAACGAACTTCATTCCGTTCGGGTGGAAAGGAAGGAAAATCTTAGGTTCCCAAATAATCTCTACCGGCGCTACCGGTTGCAGCACTTCGGTAATGGCGATATTGGTCATGTGGCCTTTGCCTGTTGCCGCCAGACTGCCGTATAGCGTTACTTTGAATGCCGTTGCTTCCGGATGTCTTTCCAGAAATATTTCGGCGGCTTTGCGGGGGCCCATTGTATGGCTGCTTGAAGGGCCTGTACCGATGCGATAGAGTTCTTTGATTGATTTCATGTTGGCAATTAGTTATCGGGTAATTAGTATTTATTTAATTTCTATTTCTCAATTTCTATTTCACAATTCTCAATTAACTCAAGTCTACCACCGTAATTCCCGCCCCGCCGAACTGGATGTGTTCGTCGGCGAAATGGCTTACGCCGGGTACGGTTTGCAGATACTGACGGATAAGAGTACGCAGAATGCCCGTACCTGTTCCATGAAGAATCCGTACGCGGGACATTCCTACCAATATGGCATCGTCTATAAAATAGGTCACTGCCTGCAAGGCCTCATCTCCACGCATGCCGCGTACATCTATGTCTTGTTTGAAGTTCAACTTCTTTTCGTACATGCTGTCTTGGGTTTGCGAACTGATGTAAGTACTTTTGGTAGAAACATCCGCTTGCTTGGGCTGCGCGTTTGTCCGTTCCAGTCTGTCCAGCTTGACGGTGGTTTTGATGCTGCCGAATGCAACGACGGCGTTCTTGCCGTTTATCTCCAGCACTTCGCCTACCGAAGTTTGCCCTTTTATCTTGACATTGCTTCCGGGTACGATTGCTGCGAGGCGTTCGGCCTCTTTCCGCGCCTGTTGTTCTGCCAATGCTTGTGCGGACAGTGCGTTTTCCTGACCTCTATTGGCTTTCTTCTCTTTCTTCCGGTTCTGTTTTTCTTTCAGTTTTTCTATTTTACGGGCAATCTTTTCTTCCTGTTCTTTGGCGGCAAGAGCTTCCATCGATTCGCGGAAGTCACTTAATTCCTGACGTACCTGACGTGTCTTTTCCTTTTCGGCTTGCACCTCTTTAATGGTACGGATGGTATTTTCAATGCGGGCGTTGGCTTCCTGCATCAGTTGTTCCGCTTCTTCTTTGGCTTTTCGTAGAATCTCCTTGCGTGATTTCTGCAATTCCTCTATCTCCGCCTGATAGCGGGCGATGGTTTCTTCCATATGCTTTTCGCGTTGCCGGATGGTCTGGCGCTTGCCTTCCCAGTATCGTTTGTCACGTACGATATCTTGCAGATACTTGTCGGCATTGATGTACTCGCTGCCTACAATTTCCGAGGCATCGGCAATTACATCTTCCGGCAATCCGATTTTACGGGCTATCTCTACGGCGAACGAACTGCCCGGATTGCCTATCTGAAGTTGGAATAAAGCCTGCATCAAATGGCGGTCGTATAGCATGGCGCCATTCACCACCCCTTCGTGGTCTTCGGCAAAATGCTTCAGATTCTGGTAGTGCGTGGTGATAACGCCGAATGTCTGCTTTTGGTTGAAACGTTTCAGAACGGCCTCGGCTATCGCTCCGCCAATCTGGGGTTCCGTACCGCCGCCAAACTCATCGATAAGGATAAGGCTGCGTTCGTTACAGCTCTTCATCATTATCTTCATGTTCGTAAGATGCGAAGAGTAGGTGCTCAGGTCGTCTTCGATAGACTGCTCGTCACCGATGTCAATGAATATATTGCTGAATATACCGGCGTGACTGCGTTCATGCATCGGGATGAGCAGGCCGCATTGCAACATGTATTGAAGCAGTCCTACGGTTTTCAGGCAGACTGACTTTCCACCGGCATTCGGGCCGGAGATGATGAGGATACGTTGTTTTTCGTTCAACTCTATATCCAGCGGTACTACTTTCTTTCCATGTTTGGCAAGGGAGAGTTGCAACAGCGGGTGTACTGCCATTGTCCAGTCTAACACCTGCTTATTCTCGAAAGCCGGTTTCAACCCGGTGATTTGTTCGGAGAATAATGCTTTGGCACGGATAAAGTCGATTTCGGCGAGAAATTCGTACGATAGCAACACATCGGGGATGGACGGACGCAACAGGTTGGAAAACTCCATAAGGATGCGGATAATCTCCCGTCGTTCGTCACCCTCGAGTTCGCGGATGCGGTTGTTGGCTTCCACTACTTCGGCGGGTTCGATGAACACGGTTTTACCACTGGCGGATTCATCGTGTACGATACCTTTTATTTTTCGCTTCAAGGCGGGTACTACCGGAATCACCAGTCGTCCGTCGCGCATTGTGGGGGCTACGTCTTTATCTACGACACCTTCCGACTGGGCATTGCGTAAGATGCTGTTCAGTGAACGTGAGATGCTTCCCATCGTACTTGCCAGTTCGCGGCGGATGCGTGCCAGTTCTGCCGATGCGTTATCTTTTATTTTTCCGTAAGGTGAAAGAATACCGTTTATTTTTCCGATAAGTTGGGGAAATACCGTTATATCTCCCGCCAGTCGTTTCAGACAAGGGTAGGGGGATGTGCTTTCCTCTTCATCCTCGCTTTTTTGCAGGAAACATACAATATCGCGTATCGTTTCCAGGGAACGGCGCAGGTCGAAAAGTTCCTGTTCATCCAAGTACATGCCTTCCACCCGTATTCGTTTCAGGGACGGACGTACATCAAAAAAATATTGTGCCGGGAAATTATCTTCTTCTTGGAGTATACGTACAAATTCTGTAACCTGATCCAGACGCTCTTCCACTTCACTAAAGCGGTCGGAGAATGCCATGTCTGTCACTCGTTCTTCGCCAAGCGTACTGAGACATTTTTCTTTCAGCAGTTGGCGTATCTGGTCGAAGCCTATCTTCTGTTCAAAGTTCTGTGGGTATATCATGGATGCAAAAGTACAATTATTTCGTGAAAAAATAAGAAGTATGTTTGCAGAATTAAAAATGATTTGTACCTTTGCACCGCTTTAAGAGAGAAGCATTTCTGAAAAGGAAGTTTTGGAGAGGTGGCAGAGTGGTCGATTGCGGCGGTCTTGAAAACCGTTGTGCTGCGAGGCACCCGGGGTTCGAATCCCTGTCTCTCCAAATGAAAGAAAATCCCTGTAAACTAACAATTTACGGGGATTTTTTATTTTTGGTACATAGCAAAAATAAGCATATTAAAGCATTCTTTCGGTGTACTACACAAGGTCACACCACATGGAGGCATCTGCAATATGATAGCCGTTTCGGATACAGATTTTTATGGAGTTCCAATATTCATGTAAATTGACATTTGAAATGACGGCATATCTGAACATTTCTGTCTGTCCCGCTTTAAGCAATGTTTCCTTTTTGCTGTCCGTCAGAATGGCGGTAAAAAATTCGTATGGGGTCAGTTTGTGGAATGCTCCCTTGAAGCCGTTTCGCCTTAATTCGGGAATGATGCGTATTGCCGGATAAGTCTTGTATGCGTCTATGTTGTATGCTTTCAGCATCTTGTTGCTGCGTAAATCCATATCGCTCCATTCAGTCCAAAGGTCATAGTACATCGTGTGCATGGCTCTCAGTCGGGCAATAACTTCGGTCTTCCCGTTTGGGGCAATCCACCATTGCACCACCTCCCGAATGGAATACTCTGCCTTCTGTCCCACCTTGTATGTTGCTCCTACCATAAAGTAGCGCAACACTTGATAGCCTTTTCGGGTCGTAATGATTTCATAATATGCGCTGTCCCTGAAAACTCTCTTTCGGGTATCAAGCATTTCAAGTTCCTTTCCGCAATGGGGACAGCTACAGCCA